>DAFR01000030.1:0-1199 GCA_002497965.1 Methanomicrobiaceae archaeon UBA436
AGATCGCATCTGCGTCCCGGCCACGGTTCCCCACCGGCTATCGCCACCTACTGTCCGCCCACCCCTGATGGCGGGGTGGTCGGCGGGAGAGGTTCACCGGATCTCGACCCGCTCGCCGGTCACCATGTAATGAACCTTCTCTGCGATCTTGCAGGCATGGTCGCCGCAGCGTTCGAGGTAGCGCGCGATCATGATACAGTCCGTGCACCATGTGATCCTTCCCGGGTCATCCGCCATGCGGGAGAGAGACTCGCGGAGGACGTCATACCTGAGGGCATCGACCTCCTCCTCCCTCGCCAGGATATCGTCTATCACGGAGAGGTCTTCCCGTTCGAATGCAGTCAGCGCATCGGTGACCATCCCGATGACGAGATCCGCCATCACTGGAATGCCGTCGAGGCAATCTGATGACTCCGGGGCATCGACGAGATCGGGCACCAGGATAGCGATATCTTTCCCGTATCGCCCGATGCGGTAGAGGTAGGTGTTCATCTTAAGCGCGGTTGCGATCGTCCGCAGGTCCTTTGCCACCGGCTGATACAGCGCGATGAGCCTGAGACAATCCTGCTCGATCTCGTGATCCTGATCCGCGAGTCTCTTCTTGTCGCGGTCAAACGACTCGACCGCACTCACATCCCTGGTCTCCAGCGCTTTTACCGCCCGCTGCAGCATATCAAGTGCGAGATCCCCCATATCCCGGACATCCTCTTTCAGGGATCTCAGTTCGGCACGAAATTTCTCAACCATGAATCATCCTACCCGAACCGCCCGGTGATATAGTTCTCCGTCAGTTCTTCCGTCGGGTCCTCAAAGATCCGCTGCGTCCTATCGAACTCGACCAGCCTGCCCATATACATGAACCCGGTATACTCGCTGATCCGCGCCGCCTGCTGCATGTTGTGAGTGACTATGACGACGGTGTAGTCCCGGGCGAGCCTGATGATAAGGTCCTCGATCTTTGCCGTGGCGATGGGGTCAAGGGCGGAACATGGTTCGTCCATCAGGATGACCCGCGGTTCGACCGCAAGCGATCGGGCGATGCAGAGCCTCTGTTGCTGCCCGCCGGAGAGCGCGAGCGCGGGTTCGTGGAGCCGGTCTTCCACCTCATCCCAGAGCGCGGCGCGTTTCAGGCTGGTCTCGACGATATCGTCGAGCACCTCTTTGCGCCGCACCCCATGGATCCTGGGGCCGTAGGCGAC
>DAFR01000030.1:1300-3160 GCA_002497965.1 Methanomicrobiaceae archaeon UBA436
GTAATTCGTGCCGAGTCGATCAGGTCGTTCATCCGGTTGAAGCACCGGAGAAGGGTCGATTTACCACACCCCGAAGGGCCGATCAGTGCCGTGACCGTGTTCTTCGGGATGCGTATCGAGATATCCAGGAGGGCCTGTTTCGTTCCATACCAGAGGTTGAGGTCTCTTGTCTCAAGAGTCGTTGGGTCATCCATTGTTTACATCACCGTTGCCCGGTTGTATCTCCGGCGGATGAGTATTGCGATGAGGTATATCGAGAGTACCATCACCAGGAGCACAAGCGCCGTCCCGAACTTCTGGTCGTCCGCCCCCGCTACGCTCGTCGTCAGGATGAATAGGTGGTAGGGGAGCGACATCACCGGTTCGAAGAGCGAGGACGGAAGATACCTGCTGCTGAAGACCACCGCGGTGAACATGATGGGCGCGGTCTCCCCGGCGGCGCGGCCTATCGAGAGTATCGCCCCCGTGATGATCCCGGGGAGGGCAGGGGGGAGCACCACCCGCCAGACAGTCTGCCACTTCGAGGCCCCGAGCGCGTAACTCCCTTCCCGAAGGGATTTTGGGATCGACCGGAGCGACTCTTCGGTCGTCCTTATTATGGTGGGGAGGACCATCAGGCCCAGAGTTATCTGCCCGGCGATAAGCGAGACCCCGAAGTTCAGGAAGAGTACCAGAAACGCAAACCCGAACAACCCGAATACGATGGATGGTGTCCCGTTCAGCAGATCGACCGCACCACGGATCCCCCGCGTCAGCCGGGTATCGGCCGTGTACTCGATCAGGTATATGGCGGTCGCTATGCCGAGGGGGAGCGCTACTGCCAGAGCCCCTGCAACAAGGTAGAGCGTCCCGACGATCGCAGGGAATATCCCTCCTGCTCTCCCGAGGTCGCTCGGCGGGGCGGTCAGGAACTCCAGACTGATCGCACCGGCCCCGTTGACGATGATCTCGAGCAGGATCACCCCGAGAGCCGCAAGAACGATCACGACCCCGATTGAGATCAGCAGAAACGCAAACTTCTGTGTGGTTTTCGGATGAATAATCCTCCTTTTGGCCCGGTGAGGGAGGGAAACCGGGATGAGGCCGTGGACGGCCTGCATCAACGGCCCCGGCGCCCTGGAACGTGCCGGTGTCCTCTGCATCTGGCGTATGATGAGCCTTGCCAGGCCGTTGACGGCGAGTGTGATCGCCAGCAGGACAACCGCGACGCCGAAGAGCGCGTGATAGTGCAGGCTTCCGAACGCCACTTCGCCCATCTCTATCCCGAGCGTCCCCGTGAGTGTCCGCACCGGGGAGAAGACGTTGGTTATCGGGTCAGGAATGACGGCGGCGTTCCCGGTGACCATGAGTACCGCCATCGTCTCGCCGATGGCACGCCCCATCCCCAGTATGACCGCCGCACTGATCCCGGAGACGGCGCCGGGCACGATAACGCTCCTGATGGTCTGCCACCGGGTTGCCCCGAGTGCAAGGCTGCCCTCCCTGAACTCACGGGGGACAGAACTGAGGGCGTCCTCCGCGACGCTTGTGATGGTCGGGATGGCCATGATAGCAAGCAGGATCGAGCCTGCAAGCCAGCTCGACCCGGACGGGCGGTCAAAGAGGATCCGGATCCAGTCTGTCAGGAGAATCAGCCCGAAGAAACCATAGACAACCGAGGGTATACCTGCCAGCAACTCGACAGCGGGTTTGACGACCGCTTTCGTCCGGGGACCGGCAATCTCGGCGATGTAGATGGCAGTGGCCATGCTGAGCGGGACGGCTATCGCCATCGCGAGCGCCGTCACCAGAAGGGTGCCGACGATGAGCGGGAGTATCCCGAACGATGGCGGCGACCCGGCGGGGTTCCAGTCCACGCCG
>DAFR01000030.1:3227-11032 GCA_002497965.1 Methanomicrobiaceae archaeon UBA436
AGCAGCGCGACGATGAAGAGGAGTTTACTGATGATCAGATCGATGATGTGCCGTTTTGTACCGGTAGAGGGGAGTTCAGACCATGTCCAGGAGTGCCCGGACCACCCGGGATAGCCGGATCGAACTGCCGCTGGTTCTTCTTTCTTCATGGTCGCTCAGGGGTGCGGTATAAAAGAGATGTGGTGGGGTTACCCCTGCACCGGTATGTAATCGGCGCTCTCCACGATCTGCTGCCCTTCCTCGCTCATGATGAAGTCCAGGAACTCTTTTACAGCACCCCCGGGCTCGCCGTTGGTCAGCATGAAGAGCGGTCGGGTGATCGGATACTTCTTGCTGGTGATGTTCTCAAGCGTGGGCTCGATGGGGGTTCCGTCGACCTCAATCTTGAGTGATTTCACGCCGTCGGTGTAGCCAAGACCCACGTAGCCGATCGCGCCCGGGGTTTGGGAGACCTTCTGCTGGACACCGCCGTTTGAGTTGAACTCCTCCTGATTTTTGGTGAAGTCCTCTTTATTCATCACGTACTCAGCAAAGAACTCACGGGTTCCTGATGCGCTGTCCCTGCCAACAACGACTATATCCAGGTCTGGCCCGCCCACCTGGTTCCAGTTCGTGTAGGTCCCGTTGTATATGCCGCGCACCTGATCCAGGGTGAGACTCTCGATGCTGTTATCAGGGTGGACGACGAGAATTACAGCATCGTCGGCGATGTGGTGCGTCACGAGTCCTGGATACATCCCGGTCTCCTCGGGTTTCAGGTCACGCGAGGACATCCCTATATCCGCGGTCCCTTCACCTACGGCCCTGACACCGACGCTTGAACCGCCGCCGCTTACCAGGACACTGGTGGAGGGATTCAGATCTTCGAAGGCTTCCCTTGCTTTCTCGGCGAGGGGGAGCACCGTTGTCGATCCGGTTACCGTGATCTGCTGCGACGGTGATGCCGGTGACCCGGACGGCTGGCTGCCGAGACACCCGGCTGCCATCAGAACTACCATAAGTATGCCGGCGAGAGCAACCGCCGTCACACCCGACAGACGTTTTCCTGTCATGATAATACGTGGATGGTAAAACAATATAGTGATTTTCGACATTAAATATGGTAACGTCTATACGGTAAATACTGGTATATTCAATATTGTGACGACAGTAAACTATTTCTACTTCTATAGAAACACGTCTCTTATGGAGTTTCGGAAGGTCCAGAGGACGGGCGGGTCTTCATACGTCATCTCCCTCCCCAAGGAATGGGTTCAATCTATGAACATCAAGAAGAACGAGCCCCTTCCTGTTAAGGTCCAGGCCGACGGAAGCCTTCTCATCCTCCCCCGCTCATCGGAGGATAAAAAATCGTGGGAGAAGGAGTTTCAGGTCGACTCCATCAAGGACCCCGTCTTTCTCTTCCGGTGTCTTGTGGGCTCCTACATCGCCGGGTATACGACCATCCGCATATCCGCGTCCACCAGGCTCTCCCCCGCCATCCGCAAAGCCGTCCGTGACTTCAGTTCGATGACCATCGGCCAGCAGATCGTCGAGGAGACCGATTCATTCATCCTCATCCGGGACATCCTGAACCCGGCGGAGATGCCGTTTGAGAACAGCATCAGACGGATGTTCGTTATAATCGGGACGATGTATAACGACGCCATGACCGCACTCGAGGCGAGGGACCCGCGGCTGGCAGAGGATATCATCAACAGGGATGTCGAGGTGGACAAACTCCAGTGGCTGGTCTCGCGGCAGTATCATCTGATGTTCAGAGACGCGACTCTCTCCGAAAAACTCCATGTGACCGTTGAAGGTGCATCAAGTTATTATACCGTCAGTCGAAGCCTTGAGCGGATCGGCGACCACGGTGTCCGGATTGCATCCCACCTTCCCGTCCTGATCAGAAACAAGGTTGACGATGAGGTTGCCGCCGGGATGCTGGCCGCGACGGATGCCGCAATGTCCATACTGGATTCGAGCATGCGGTCTCTCTTCTCATCCGATATAGTCGATGCCAACCGCACCATCGACATGGTTGGGGATCTTACCAGGATGACTGATGGTATAAGCACTCTTGCACACGAAAAAACCGGCGAGGTTGCCCTCTCGATCGGCTACATCGCTGAGAGCATCCGGCGGGCGGGGGAGTACTCCGCCGACATCTCTGAAGCGATCATCAACCAGATCATCCGGGATTGAAGAGATCTCCCCTTACCGGTCTTACTTCTCCCACCAGACCGCCGCTGTGGGGCGTCGCGTCGTCTCGACATACTTCCCGGCCTCGTCTCTGTAAAGCACCCTGGCAAAGTAGTCCCTGACCGGAGAGAGATCCTCCATACGGGGGTTGTGCATCGCCACCCATGTCCGGGCGGCCTCTTCTGGAGAGTCGTAGACGGTCTCCCAGACGGCGTTGTAGATCCTGACGTTCGTGTATACACCGGCATCATGGAGGATGTTTACCGGGAAGATGTAGTCGGGGTAGCCCTTTCTCATGGTAGCTTCTTCTCCGAAGACTGCACGATAGAGCGCCATCTCCTCCGGGCCGCGCCACTCCCCCGCATGCCAGAAGAGGTGGACCGCCCGGGTTGCAGCGGAGTCGAGTTTTTCCAGGGCGGCGGCAAGGTCGTAGAACCCAAGCGAGAATGCCGCGATGACCAGGTCGTGGGGCTCGATATCTCTCCCTATCACGGCATCCTCCAAGCGCATCTTAACGCAGGAGTAGTTCGTGAGCCTTTCTGCTGCCATCCGCTCCCGGAGGACGTTGAGCATGCCTTCGGAGGGGTCGAGGGCCGTTACGTGGGCTGCGGTCCTCGCTATCGGCACCGCAAGTCTACCTGTGCCTGCACCAACGTCGAGCACGGTCTCCCCGCCCTGGAGGTTAAGGATCTCAAGTTCCAGTCTGGTTGCCTCCTTCTCACCGCGGGTGATCCGCCTGTAGGCAGCGGCACGCCTGTTCCACGCGGCGGCGGGATCACGGCTCTTCTCGAGCCGTTCGGGTGAGCTGATGTAAATTGCTTTCCAGAGTTCGCTCCAGTCGATGATCCGGTGCATACAGTTTTGCTCGTTCTGCGATTGTATATACTGTCCGCATCTTCGGCGTGGTGCGCACAACGTATTTATCGTGACAGATCGATGTTTATAAGGGAGTTGTAGGGCCCGTAGCTTAGTCTGGTTAGAGCGCTCGGCTCATAACCGAGCGGTCGTGGGTTCAAATCCCTCCGGGCCCACTATTTGAGCCGGGTCGCCCTGAAGGTGCAAACCCGCCAGTGACACTTTTTTTTGTCCGGCCTCCCTCAAGCCCCCTTCCCTCTCTGGTTTTATTCAGGCCGGGATCTTTTGCGGTTGCCCTTTATCGTGGTGGCCGCCGGCTTGAGCCCCGGCGAATCGCTCACCCGGATACCTCCTGCTCCGCGTCCTTCTTCCTGTAGCCCTCAAGCAGGATCGTCGTCAGGTTCTTCACCGGAACATCCGTGCAGTCGGCGATGTGGAACTCGCAGAAGGGGCAGACCGTCACCACCACGTCCGCCCCGGTTGCCTTCACCGCCTCACCGCGCATCGCCCCGAGGGCCATCGCCTCCTCCGGCACCCCCGAACGGACGCCGCCACCGGCACCGCAGCACTGCACCGGCATCTCCACAAACTCCTTCACGGCCTGCCGGAGCAGTTCCCGCGGCTGTTCGCGGATCCCCTGGCCCCGGAGGAGATGGCAGGGATCGTGGTAGGTCGCACGGATATCGAGCTTCGCCGGGGGCTCGATCCCGTACTCGGTCAGGATCTCTGTGACGTCTTTTACCACAAATGGAGTCTCATAATCGTTCTTAAGCGTCGCCCCGCAGCCGGCACAGATCGTCATCACGGTCTCTATCCCGCGGCTGGCGAACGCCTCAATGTTTCTCTCTTTCAGGCCGTCCACGATCGATGTCTGCCCCGTCCTGATCAGCGGCGACCCGCAGCAGACCTGCTCGTGGGGTATGATCACCCTGATCCCGTTACGCTTCATGACCTCCATCGCGTCAAGCGCCGTCTGCGGCACCCGGCCGTTGAACATGCACCCAACAAAGAACCCAACCTCGCCGCGGACCGGCCCATCGGGCTCGATCACCTCCGGCACCTGCTCAAGAAACGTGACCCCTGTCCGTTCGACGCTCCGTCCCGTCTCCTGCACCAGCCGGGCCACCTCCCTGTGGCGTGGGAGAGTCAGCCCGCGCCGGTTCGCGAGTTCCCGGAGTTTCTCGATGGCCTTGCCCGGGATATCGATATCCTTCGGGCAGACCTCCACGCAGCGCTTGCAGGTCGTGCAGTAGAAGAGCCCTTTCTTGATGGCATCGGTGATCCGGTCGCCGGAATCCCTGGGGTCGAGGGCAAGCCGCATCTCCTGGCGGATCACCGTCGGCCCGGCGAACTCCGTCACCAGGAGCGCCGGGCAGGCGGAGACGCAGCAGAGACACTCGATGCAGTCCCGGAGCGGTTTTATCTCCTCGATAACCTCTCTCGGTGGGAGTTCCCCGTCCGGTCTCGGGCATATCCTGGCGATCTTAGCGATCACAGGCTCCATATCAACCACCAGGTCTTTAAGGACGGGAAGCGCCAGCGGTTCGACTATCATCCCGTCGCGCGCCTCCTCCATACAGGCAAGGACAGGCTCCCCATCGACGCGGACGGCGCAGGTCCCGCACTGCCCGGCCCCGCAGCAATAACGGTAGGCTAGCGTCGGGTCGAGGTCGTCGTGGATGGCGTGGAGTGCGTGGAGCACCCTCGCGCCCTCGTTGACCTGGACGGTATATTCTTCAATGTGTGGTTCCGCGTCCTCCGCCGGGTTGAAACGCGAGACCCTGACTCTGATCTCTCTCATGCTGCCACCTCACGCTGCTCGATCCCCTCCCGCGTGAGCGAGATGTATGTATGTCCAAACGGCGACTTTGCCGGATCGGTCCTGACATCGGCGTCCAGCCTCATGTGGGCGCCACGGCTCTCCGGTCGCAACAGTGCGCAGCGGATTATCAGGGAGGCTGTGGTGCACATGTTCCGGATGGTGCAGCACTCAGCGAGGTTATCGCTAGATGCCGCGTAGAGCCGCCGGTCAGAGAGCCGGCGGACCTGCATCAGGGCCGTCCGGAGTTCGGCGGCATTTCGAAAGATTCCAGCCTGGTTCCACATCGTGAGTTTCAGGTCTTTCCGAACATCCGCCGGGTTTATCACCCCGTCATAGAAACCGTCCACCGTCTTGAGGATCTCATCGACTCTCTTCTCGTCGATCCGGCCGCTCCGTGCCGCTGCCTTCCCGGCGAACTCACCTGCACGTTTCCCGAAGACCTGTGTGTCGGCAAGCGCGTTCCCGCCCAGGCGGTTTGCGCCGTGCACCCCGCCGGCAACCTCCCCGCATGCGAAGAGGCCCGGCAGGGTTGTCCGGCACTCAGGGGTGATCCGGAGCCCGCCCATGATATGGTGGGCTGTGGGCGCCACCTCCATCGGCTCCCTCCTGATATCAATGCCGAATGCGAGGAACTGCTCGAGCATCAGCGGGAGTCGTGTCTCAATCGTCTCTTCTGGAAGGTGGGTCACGTCCAGGTAGACCCCGCCGCGGGCCGTCCCGCGCCCCTCCAGCACCTCGGTTGCGATCGCCCTTGCAACCACGTCCCGGGTGGAGAGTTCCATCCGCTCCGGGTCGTAGCGTCTCATGAACCGTTCACGCCGGGCGTTCAGAAGGAGACCTCCTTCTCCCCGGACTGCCTCGGTCACAAGGCGTCCCCGGGCATCGTAGGGGTAGACCGCGCCCGTCGGGTGGAACTGGACCATCTCCATATCGATCAGCTCCGCACCGGCGCGGTAGGCCATGGCGAACCCGTCTCCCGTCCCGGCAGCGGAGTTTGTGGAGATGTCGTAGACCTGAGTCCCACCGCCGGTTGCAAGCACCGTTGCGTCGGCCCTGAAGAGCACGACCTCTCCATCCCGATCGAGGGCGATCGCGCCGGCAACCGCCCCGTTTTCATCGGTTACAAGGTCGATTACGGTGACCTCCTGGTAGATGTGCGTATCCGTTGCATCCAGTCGTTCAAGGAGTGTCATGACGATCTCGTGACCTGTCCGGTCGCCGGCGTAGCACGTCCTGGGGAACCGCTGGCCACCGAACGGTCTCTGCGCGACCCGACACTCGGCAGTCACGTCAAAGACGGCGCCCCACCGGATGAGGTCGGTCATCCGCTCCGGGGCCTCGCGAACCAGGACGTCCACGAGTTCGGGGTCGTTGAGGTATGCCCCGCCTGCAAGCGTATCCTCGCGATGGACATCGATCGAGTCCTGGTCGCGCAGCACTGCGTTGTAGCCCCCCTCCGCCATCGGTGTGCACCCCCCTTTACCGGCGATGGTCTTGGAGACCATGACCACATCGCCGTAGCGGGACGCCTCGATGGCAGCCCGGATACCAGCGCCGCCGCTTCCGACAACCAGCACGTGCGCGTCCATAATCTCGTCTACAAGCATCTTATTAGTCGGTGCGTTGTATACTATCATAAAGTAATTGCAGGGGATAAGTGAGCCAGAATGAGGCTTTTGATGAAATTTGGCGGCAGTTCTGTCGGGGAAGCGGCATGTATCCAGCGGGCCGCAGATATAGTTGAATCACACCATGCGGCAGGAGATGAGGTTGCGGTGGTGGTATCAGCATGCTCCGGGATCACCGACCGGATCATCGCGGCTGCCGATGAGGCCGCAACGAGCAGTGAAGAGCCAGCGATCGAGGAATTCATCTCAGCGATGCGGGAGCGCCACATCAGGCTCCTGGAAGCAACAGCCCCGGACCACACCCGTGGGGTGACGGAGATGATCGACGATCTGCTGTGCCGGCTGCAGAACATCCTCACCGCGGTTCACACCCTGAAGGAGCTGACACCTCGCTCTCGCGATTACATCATCTCTTTTGGGGAACGACTCTCCGCCCCTATTGTTAGCGCAGCCCTCAGGCAGCGGGGCATACCTTCAGTCGTCCTTGACGGCGCCGAGGCCGGGATCGTCACGACCGCAAACCACGGCGATGCCCGTGCTCTCCCGGTGAGCGAGGAGAGAATCCGTGCCCGGGTAGCCCCGCTGCTCGGTGAGAGCGTTCCTGTTATCATGGGGTTCATGGGGGCGACCGAGCAGGGGGTCATCACCACCCTGGGTCGGAGCGGGTCTGACTACTCGGCCGCTGTCATCGGTGCCGGGATCGGTGCCGACGAGATCTGGATCTGGACAGACGTCGACGGCGTGATGACCTCTGACCCAAGAATCATCCAGGACGCACGGGTGCTCGACGAGATCTCCTACCTGGAGGTGATGGAGCTCTCCTACTTTGGTGCAAAGGTGCTCCACCCACGGTCGATCGAGCCCGCTATGCAGAAGGATATCCCCATCCGGGTCAAGAACTCTTTCAGGCCAGATGCTCCTGGCACCATCATCCGCCGGGACAGGCATCTGGAGAAGCGCGTAGTAAAGGCCATATCTCTGATTGAGAAGGTGGCCCTGGTAAATGTCAACGGTGCCCAGATGATCGGCCGGCCAGGGGTTGCAAAGATGATCTTCGAAGCGCTTGCGGAGCGGGAGGTGAACATCATGATGATCTCCCAGGGTTCAAGCGAGGCGAACATATCCCTCATCATCGATGAGTCGCATCTCGACGCCGCTCTCGCTGCCCTTAACCCCATCGTAAAGCAGGGGGTCGTGCGCGAGGTCACCCATGACCGTGATGTGGCCGCACTTGCGGTTGTGGGTGCCGGGATGGCTGGTTCCCCCGGAACCGGCGGGCGGATCTTCTCCGCGCTCGGCCGTGCCGGAATCAACGT
>DAFR01000026.1:0-3027 GCA_002497965.1 Methanomicrobiaceae archaeon UBA436
GCAACAATGATCTTCCCGCCGGACATGCCACGCCAGTCACCACGGTATGCGGCGCCAAGGTAGTTCCCGGCGTTGCCGTTGATTACGAGTTCTCCACCCTTCATGCCGGTTCCGGCAAAGGCATCAACGTTCCCGTTTACCGTGATCCTGCCGCCCTGCATCCAGGCCCCTACATACATGTCGGCGTTGCCGTTGACGACGATCTCGCCTCCGGTCATCTTCATGCCGATGTACTTAACCCGTGAAAGATCACCGTTGACGACGATCTTTGTCGTCTCAGGCGTCGACCCCGTCTTGCCGGAGACTTCAAAGAAGTCCCCGAGCCGGTGCTGTTCTCTGCCCACGTAGACATGGAGATCAGCGATCTCTTCTGCCTTCTTCCCTGCAAACGCATCCGGGGTGATGTTGTCCGCCTCAAGGTAGAGATCGGGCTGTTTCTTCATGGTGAGTGTAACGGTTTCCATGCTTCTTCTCACCTCACTGTGTGGCGTCAACCTCGATCACGTAGGGATTCGGAAGGTAGTGGTGTCCCGAAACCTCGTAATTGTTCAGCGTGACGGTGTAGTAGCGGAGGAACTTCTCCCTGACGTCCCGCATCACCTGCGGATTCTCGTTCACCTTCGCGTTCACCCAGAGCGTCCGCTTGTTCCCGTTGCTCACGATCTCATGGTCACGGATGACCTGGATACCGGTCTTGAAGAGGTGCTCCGCGCTGGAGAACGCCTTCTCGATATCATCCGGCGCATAGGGTTCGTTCGGGTTGAAGTCGTAGACCGCAACATCCGCATCGAGACCCGGGGCAAGCCCGCCGTAGATCTGCGACAGTCCGAGCGCCTTTGCAGGTCCGGCCCGCGTCATCTGCGCGATCTCATAGAGATCAAGTTCGCGATCGATCCCGGCGAGGTTGGTCGCCTCGATGACCTTGTCCCTGTGCTTGAAGGAGTCAATCTGCTGTCTGCGTGCCTCCTCACTCATGAGCCACTTCATGATCCGCGGGTAGCGGGTGAACGGCCCTGCGTTCGGGTGATCGGTGGAGAGGAAGACCCGCATTGGGTCTTTGGCGAGCAGCGCAAGTTCAAGGCCTATACACCACTGGATGGCGCAGACCTTGATGCTCGGGCTGTAGATGTAGGGCACGACCCCCGAACCGGTCTCGAGTTCGACATCGGTGTTCGCCCATTTTAAGTGGTTCAGCTCGGTGAGGTGATGCTCGAACGGCCCATCTGCGGTCATGGTGGTAGTCTCATCGAGCGTCACAGCACCCAGGTCAATGGTGATGTTGTCGTGCGAGTTCACGTAATCGATGATCTCGGGTGCCTTGGACTCAAAGTTCCCCCAGGAGTCGCCGCCATAGGAGTGGAACTGAACGTGGGTGTGGTGCATCACCTGAGCGCGACCGAACTTGCTCCTGGGCTTGATGCCCTCCGAGAGCCTGAACGTATCAAGCGTCGTCGTGTAGTTGCCTGGATTCCCCAGGTTGTTTGCGTGAATATGCATCGAATGCGGGAGACCGAGATACTCGTTTGCCTCGATCAGGCCCTTCACGATCTGCGCCGGGGTTATGTTGAAGTAGGGAACTGGATCATGAACGTTCTCACAGTTCAGACCCCAGCCCCAGGCCTCGGTGCCGCCCGGGTTGACAACCTTGACCGCGTAGCCCTTTGTGGCCCGCAGAAGCCAGGCGACGTAGGCGGCGGTGTTCTCGATCTCGTTGTTCTTGAGGTACTCGAGCACAAACCAGTTGTTCCCAAAGACAGGATAGGCACCCTGGTCGAGGATCGGGGTGTCCCTGATCTCCTCATGGGTGTGCCGCGCATATAGAGGCGGCATGGCCGCCTCCATCACGGTCGTGTAACCCATACGGGCGTAGTTGTAGCCTGTCCGGATGGTTGTCGGGACAGAGAATCCACCCTGCATCCGCTCGATACCGCTCCTCGGTTTGTAGGTGAAGAGTTTGTCCTCTGGACGGAAGTTCCGGCCGATATTCACCTTCGGTCCGGCAACGTGGGCATGGACATCAACACCCCCCGCCATGACAGTCTTGCCCGTGGCATCGATGACCTTCGGATCTTTGACCTCCGTTGTCTCGACAATCTTGCCGTCCTTGATGGCGATATCAACCACATCCCCCTTGATCCCGAGGACAGGATCGAAGACAAACCCGTTCTTGATAAGATACTCTGCCATCGCTTAAACCCCCTGTAGTTCCTTGATACGCGCAAGTACACGACCGAGGAACTCCTCATCAGTCATCATACCATCCGGCGGCTCGACGACCTTCCTGGTCTCGATCGGTACGTTGTCCATCCTGTATGCACACCCGCCGACCTCGATGCCCACAAAAGCGACCGGAACATGAACCCTGCAGACCTCGGTGGTCGGGGTCTCGTGTGGGTCGATCGCAACCGATGGAAGGTCATAGATCTTCCTGACAGACCTGAACGGGAAGTGCGCCCCGGGATCGCTGGCGATAACCAGGACGGCATCTACCTCATCTCTCCAGAGCAGGTCGTTTGCCGTCGTCTCACCGGGGTTGTAGCGGGCAAATCCACGGGAGAGGTCCACGGCGTAGGGGAAGCCGAACAGCCAGCCCCAGACCTGACCGGAACCGGTGACGTTGTAGTGCCCGCGCATCGGCATGATGGCAGCTTTCGTGTACTCGTTTAAGTCACGGGTGACCGCGATGGCCGCATCGATGTTATGGTTCTTTCCAAGCGACTGGGTCACACCCATACCGAAGAAGATGATCGCAAACCGGCCGCTCTTGAGCGTCTCGGCGGCCTCGTAGATCTTCTCTTTCGGGATTCCAGCAACCACGTCCGGGAGGTGTTCACCCTTAAAAGCAACGCGGAATGCGTCGAAGAGCTCGTAGTCGCGTCCCTGCTCGACCTGCAGGTGGATGTCTGCAATTTTCGCGGTATCGGTACGCCGCGGGTCGACCACGATCACCTTCCGGCCGGTGTGACCTTTGCCTGTGAAGAATCCACGGGGAAAGATTGAGTAGCGGGACATGTGGCGTGGATGGGC
>DAFR01000026.1:3106-3350 GCA_002497965.1 Methanomicrobiaceae archaeon UBA436
GACGTTCCGTGACAGACGGTTGCCGTGTTGTCCACGACCGCCCCTACCAGCTCACCGATCTCTGATCCGATAGCCTGGGCTTCACAGTTTGTGGAACTCCAGCCATACATCAGCGGCTTTTTTGCGTTGACAAGCATCCTGGCGGTGTAGTCGATAGCCTCATCGTATGTGATCTCTTTCCAGGATCCGTCCTCCTGCCGCATTCGCGGCCGGGTGATACGGTCCTTTGCCTGGGAGTGGAGGA
>DAFR01000087.1:0-6486 GCA_002497965.1 Methanomicrobiaceae archaeon UBA436
TATAGTGCGCCTCTTTCCAGTTCCGAGACCAGTTCGGCTATCGTTGCTTTCCGCTCCGCGTAGGCATCGTGCTGGTGGATGCTCTCCTCGTTTGTCTGTTTAATGGTGACCACGGTGTCGCCGGGGAGATCCCCGAACTGCGTAACCACTTTACGGGCCATCTCACGGACGCAGTCCTCAACAAACCTCGGGTTCTTGTGAGCCTCCATCACCACATAACTCTCGTCGCCCCGCTTGAGGAGCTCATAGATACGTGCACTCATGGAGTCCTTCAGGATCTTGATGATCTTCTCGAGGCTGATCTGCTGGTCGTCGTCGATCTCTATGCAGAGGAAACCCCGCCCACGCTGGTTGTGGGTGGCCATCGGCACCTCTTCAAAGAACCTGGCGATCTTATCCTCCTCAACACCAAGTTGCTCGAGGACGTGGAGGGCATGGTCCTTCATGATATTCTGAGCACAGGGGCAGGCGGTCATCCCGACCACCTCGGCACCTATGCTCTTTCTGATGATCGGGTTTCCATCATTCCTCTGCGCTATCGCTCGCGCGTGGACGTTCACGACCTCGTGGCAGGTTGTCTCGCTGACCGGCGTCTCACGCCGTACCATGAACTGGCTCCGCATCCGGACTTCCGTCCGTTCCGCGTACTCATGTTTATCAAGAAGTTTCCTGGCCACCGCGCTGCAGACTTCCTCAATCCCCTTCACCTCACCGTCGATGGCCTGCTGCAGCACGTCATCGATCACCTCGAAGTTCCGTGAGAGGTTCGCACCCTTGAGGCTCCCTGGCAGGTCAACGAAGACGTCAAAGTTGGAGATGAAGATGACCGGCCGCTTACCCGACCGGGCAACCTCAACAAGTTTCATGACGTTCTTCACGCCCACCCGGGTCAGGCTGATCCGAACCTCCGGCAGGCTGGACTGGACATCTGGCAGTTCCATTATAAATCCTCAATCGCCTGTTATGAAGAATAAAGTTTCTTCCCCATCAATCTTAAAATAACCCCCAGTGCACCAGAGAGGTTCACCGATAGAATATTTATCAGGTTTGCTCTCCAAAGGGGAAGTGAGAAACTATGGTGCAAAAATACTATGAATCCGATGCGGACCCACGCATACTGGATGGCAGGACAATCGCCGTCATTGGATACGGCTCCCAGGGCCGGGGACAGGCGCTGAACCTGCGTGACTCCGGGTGCCGGGTCATCATCGGCCTGCGGCCAGGGAACAGCTGGCAGAGAGCGTCTGAGGATGGTTTTGAGGTCTACCCTGTCGCTGAAGCGGCCAGGCGCGCCGATGTCGTCCAGATCCTCCTCCCAGACGAGAACCAGGCGGCCGTATACCGCACCGAGATCAGCCCAAACCTCAAAGAGAACACCTGTCTGATGTTCTCACACGGTTTCAACATTCATTACGGCCAGATCGTCCCGCCGCCAACAGTTGACGTGGTCATGGTCGCCCCGAAAGGCCCCGGCCACATGGTCCGCCGGATGTACGAGGAGGGGAAGGGCGTGCCGGCCCTCATCGCTGTTCAGCAGGACGCCACCGGGGATGCACATGCCATCGCCCTTGCCTATGCCCGTGGAATCGGCGCGACACGCGCGGTCGTGCTCGAGACGACGTTTGCCGAGGAGACCGAGACCGACCTCTTCGGCGAGCAGGCGGTCCTCTGCGGCGGTGTGACCTCCCTCATAAAAGCTGGATTTGAGACGCTGGTGAACGCTGGCTACGCCCCCGAGATGGCCTACCTCGAGGTCCTGCACGAGATGAAGCTCATCGTCGACCTGATCTATGAGGGAGGGTTCACAAAGATGCGCGACTCGATCAGCAACACCGCCCAGTACGGCGACCTGACCCGCGGCCCACGTGTAATCGGGCCGGAGGCCTACGCCGCGATGGAGGAGATCCTGGAAGAGATCCAGAGCGGTGAGTTCGCGCGGGAGTGGATGCTTGAGAACCTGGTGAACCGCCCCGTCTTCAACGCGCTGACAAAAGCAGACGAGGAGCACCTGATCGAGCAGGTGGGTGCGGAGATCCGCAGGTTCATGCCACAGTTCCAGAAGTAACACCTTTTTTTTAGTGGCCGATACCGGTTTATACCCGGCCCGCGCCACTCTCGGGTATGTCTCTCTGCATCATATACCACTCTGAGACCGGGAACACCCGATCTGTTGCGGAACGGCTCGCTGCCGCGACCGGAGGTGATCTGGTGGAGGTAAAAGACCGCGCCGGCTACTCGAAGATGGGAATGTACCTCAAAGGCATGCCGCGGGCGTTGCTAGGGCATAAGGCCGATATTGAACCAGGGGTCATCGACGTCTCCGGCTACGATGCCATAATCATCGGATCACCCGTATGGGCGGGCAACCCGACGCCGGCGATCAACGCTGCCGTCGACGCGCTCCAGGGGATCGAGGGAAAGACCGTTTTCATATACTGCACATCGCGCGGTTCGCCGCAAAAGACGCTTGAAAAGATTAAGGCGATGCTTGCGGAGAGGGGCGCCGACGTCCGGGGGTGTGTGTCACTCACGGAGAGCGACGTGCAGAGCTCCGCAACGATAGAATCCCTGGCCGATCTCGTCCGCAGGTCAGAAAAGAAGGATTGATTGCTCAGTAACGCATCGTCCGGGTGGTCGTGGAGAGTGCGGCATCAAGTTCTTCGGGTGGGATTACGACGCTCTCCCTCTCCAGTCGGATGGTGAGGGTATCGCTGCCGACCGTGCCGATGATCCGGTGTTTTACACCGGCGAGCGCCGATTCATCCCTGACGGCGAGAAGGAACCGGCCACAGGTCTCGGAGAAGAGTTCCTCAAGAGGATCACCTGCGAGTGCAACTTCCGCACGCGGGGCAACCTTTGCAAGCGCCGCCAGCAACCCGCCCCTTGAGAGGTCGGTTGCCGCCGTGACCGAACCGGAGGCGACCAGGCCACGGACGATTGCAACAACTGCAGGATCGGCCATTGCGGGCGCCTGACCGCCGCATCCCGTGACCGCGTCAAGGACGGAACCCCCGAAATCAGGCAGCGTCCGGCCCACCAGGGCGATGAGATCGCCTTCATTCGGGGCTGTCCATCTCCTGACCTCTCCGCGCCCGAGCATCCCGATCGAGGGTGTGGGCATGATCCTGGTATCGAACTCGTCGCTCTCGTTGTAGAGCGAGACGTTACCGCCAACGATGGGGATCCCCATCTTCCGTGCCATCTCCCCCATGCCGAGGATGCACTGCTCGATCTGCCACGCAACCTCCGGGTGCTCCGGGCTTGCAAAATTGAGGCAGTCGACGATGCATAGCGGTTCAGCGCCAAGGCAGGCTAGGTTGCCTGCGTTCTCTATGACGGCGTTTGCCGCCCCGTCGTAAGGTTTTAAGAAGATCTGGGAGGGGTTGCAGCCGCATGATAGGACGAGCGCCTTACCCTCAAGGCGGAGGACGGCAGCGTCGTGGACGAGCGAGACCGACCTGACCTGGACATCTTTATCATACTGTTCGTAGACCCAGTCCTTGCGCGCCACGTCAGGATGCGCAAGCACGGCAAGCGCCAGGTCTTTTACGGGCACCTCCGGTCTGGAGAATGGTCTCTCCGCCGAGTAGGGTTTCTTCTCCCAGGAGCAGGGCGGGACGCCGCCGACGAGCAGATCGATCGGGAGATCGGCGACCGTCTCACCCAGGTATCTCACGATGTAGCGGGGTTCAGTGATCACCTCGCCGACGTCGCTCCAGGCGAGGTCATACCTTTCGGCGATTGATCCTATCAGGGTGACATCCTCCGGGGCCACCTCTACGAGCATACGCTCCTGCGACTCGGCAAGCATTATCTCCCGCGGTGTCATCCCGGTCTCCCGGAGGTGGACACGGTCAGCGTGGATGACCGCACCGAATGTGCTTGCCATCTCGCTCGAAGCCCCGGCAAGTCCCGCCGCCCCCAGGTCACGGCAGGAGAGGACCTTCCCGGTCGCGGCCATAGCGAGGATTGCATCGATGAGGAGTTTCTCGGTGTAGGGGTCACCGATCTGAACGCTCGGACGGTCGGCCGCCTCTGCGTCCTCAGCGAGGTCGCGGGATGCAAACGATGCCCCTCCAAGCCCGTCACGGCCGGTCGATGACCCGATCAGGACGAGATGGTTGCCCGGTTTCTTCACCCTGGCGGTGATGTAGCGGTCTGGATCCACTATCCCGACACAGACGACGTTCACGAGCGGGTTTCCTGAGTAGGAAGACTCGAAGACGAGTTCCCCCCGAACTACCGGCACCCCTATACAGTTGCCGTAACCCCCAACACCGGCAACGACGTGCTCGAAGATGTAGCGATTCTTCTCAGAGTCGAGCGGCCCGAAGTAGAGCGGGTCCATCAGGGCTATGGGGCGGGCACCCATCGAGAGAACGTCGCGGACGATCCCGCCCACACCCGTCGCGGCGCCGTCGTAGGGGTCGACGTAACTTGGATGGTTGTGGCTCTCCATCCCGACGGCGAGGGCACAGGTGTCGCTGAACCGAACGATTGCAGCGTCGTCCCCCGGGCCAAGCAGCACGCCGGGCCCCTCTGTGGGCAGCGTCCGCAGGAGGTGTCTGGTGGACCGATAACTGCAGTGCTCACTCCAGAGGTTCTCAAAACAGGCAAGTTCGACATCGGTTAATTCGCGTTTTAGGGTCTTTCGAAGAAGTGCGAGGTCCTGTGCCGGCAACATACTGCAAGACTGGTGGGTTGCTTACCTAGATAAGCATGCGCAAGGTCACGCCGGGGAACCACTTTTTGAGTTTGCGCGATCCATAGTGAGGTATGACCCAGTCGTATGAGGACCTTCTGAAGAAGGCGTATACCACCATCACGGAGCCAACAGAGTTTGAGGACCGGTTCACCGTTCCAGCCGCCAGGGTCTTTATCGAGGGGAAGACCACGGTTCTTGAGAACTTCGCCGAGATCGCGAGTACACTGCGGCGCGAACAGGACCACCTGATGAAACACCTCCTCGGCGAACTCGGCACCGCCGGTAAGATCGATGGGACGCGTGCCATATTCTCCGGAAAGTTCGAGCAGGAGCAGATCAACTCCATCATAAAAGGTTACGTAGATGACTATGTCGTCTGCTCCGAGTGCGGGAAGCCCGATACCCGCCTCGTAAAGACCGAACGGGTTCTGATGCTCCAGTGCGACGCCTGCGGCGGGCACCGACCCGTCCGGAAGCGGAAGGCAGCGGTAGAATCCTCCGAAGGGGCGAAACCGACGGAAGGAGCTATCATGGACGTCACCCCGCAGTTCCTCTCGAAACGCGGCGACGGGGTGGTAAAACTCGGCCGATACACGATGTATGTTGCAAACGCAAAACCGGGTCAGACAGTGAAGGTGAAGATCACCAGGATCGCCGGGACGATCATCTTCACCGAGCGTTTAGATTAAAAGCAGCCGGATCCCTTTCGGATCTCCACCCAGAACCCTGCTTCTTCTTCCCTTATCCGGGAGCAGGCAACAGCGCTTGCCGCAAGTTCCCGGCGGAGTTGATCATGGGTCGCCTGCCCGCTCCTCCGTGCAACGTCGCGATCCCAGTTGGGGTTGCGCCGCCGCATCTGGGCAAAAATTCTGTCCCGGAGCGCGGCTGTCCCAAAACTGCCGCCTACGAACGCGACGCCGCCGGGCCTGAGAACCCGCTCGATCTCGCGGAACGCCTGCACCCGGTCTTCCCAGAAGAAGAGCGAGCCGCGGCTGACGATGAGGGATGCGGTATCGTCCCTGACCGGCATGCGATGGACGTCGCCGATGACGGGGGCTACCCGGTCGGTACGCCCGGCGGCGGTCTCCTGCGCGATCCGCGCCATCGCCGGGTCGGCATCGAGCGCGATGACTGTGAGGTCGCTCTTCTCCGCAAGCGCGACCGAGAGGAGGCCGGGGCCGCTGCCGAGGTCAAGGCAGAGACCGTCCCGTATCCCGGACCACGCGAGCACCTGCTCAGCGATGACAGGATAAATTGGGGCAAAGACTTCCCGGGCGATACGGGCGAAGCCTTCGGCGCTCTTTTTCATGACTATTTACGCAATCTGGAGGGTTTCCATCTGCTGGAGGAGTTCGCCAGCGTAGCCGGAGAGCCGTTTTGCTGCATCGATGACGGCATCAAGAGGGGATCGGCCGCCGACGGTGGTGACGACAAGTTCGGGGTCGGTGAACTTGAATGCCTGTTTGCGCTGCGCCACGTCCACACCGGGATCGTTAAGAAGTTCGGCAGCGAGTGCGTCGAGGTAGGTGTAGCCTTCGCCCTCAAAGAGGATCCGGGCCTTCTCGTCGGTAAGCTCCAGGAGTTTGAGTTTCATGGCCATATGCACCGTATGTTTGGTTTTGAGAGGAGTATATAGGTATGGGTGGGGCCGGGTGGGAGTTCTGGATCCTCCCCCGCTGTGGCCGGGAAGTCATGCATCGAGATGATTCCTCCCGGTCCTTATAACCCGTGCACGTCCGGCGCGACCAGGTCGCGGGGTACCTTGCGGTTGCGTGATGTGT
>DAFR01000087.1:6507-19774 GCA_002497965.1 Methanomicrobiaceae archaeon UBA436
TTCGAGATCCAGAAAGATTATCACTCCATTTATCGTGACCACCTTCGGCGCCCCATCAGCGATATAACCGGTCTCAAACGTCGTGGGGACCGACCTAGGCGCCGTTCTGTTTCATGGCCTCCAGTTCCGCCGGCGAGAACCCCGTCTTGTACTGAGCAGAGATGCTCTGGATCTGCTCGCTGCATTCTGCTTTGATGGCGGGATACCCGCGGTCTCCCGGGTAGAGGTAGACGCTCAGGCCCCCTGCACGATGGATCTCGATGCAGGGGGTATCCTCCTGAGGATTGTCTGTCGGGCGGGGTGTCTGGCTCTCCGGCATTCCCGGCAACGCCTCGCCATAACTCAGTCCGAGGAAGAAACCCCTCCCAACCTCCCATCCCGCACCCTCCATCCAGACAACGATCGCCTCTGCCGGCAGGGTTCGATTGTCCAGGGCGGCATGGTGCATCATGAGACGTATCTTCTCCCCCATCCGAAGGGTGAATGAGTCCGGGACATAGGAGACGCATACATCATCGGGCAGCCCGTCGGTCCGAATGACCCTGACATCAACACCGGTATCGGCCTCCGAGGAGACGATGATCGGGAGGGTTGCTGATGCATTCGATCCCAGAGTGAGTGTCGGCGCTCCCGGGCGGTCAGTCCTGATCTCCTCGAAGCCAGAGGAGTTCCCTGTATCGAACTCAAAGAGGAAAGGAGGAGCCCCCTCCTTTCCAGCAGGAGCGTTGATGATCGGTTTATCCAGGATATCGGGCTGGAACGTGAGAGGGGTCGGTACTGGAGTCACACTGTCAGGTCCTCCCTCGCTCGTAGACCCGGCCATGAGAAGGGCACACCCCAGAATAGCAAGAGGGAGTAAAGGGGCTGACACCGCCTTTCTAAGCCAGTTCTTTTTTGTCATATCTTCACCTCAGACCGGAAGGATCCTCTGACTCGCTTCCGGCGCTTGCTACCACAGCCCTACTGCCCTCCGGGCACGCTGTGGGAGCCCGGACCCTGTCTCTATGACTGAGCCGGGCTCTCGCGGGATACCGCATGCGGCTTTTCCAATCGAGACCTCGGCGTTGCTCCCCATAACCTTTCTCTCCATCGCGTTGAATTGCCATCGGGAGATTGGGATTGCTGATCTCGCCGAATCGTAGTGATTTGCCCCATTTGATGGTGGCATTGCAGATTTCCAATGGAAAATGAGCCTCACCCTTACGCCCGTGGGCTCAAGGGCAGACTCCGTCCAGAATCCCGCACACCTCCCGACACTCCAAACCCGGGGATAATCGTGAGCCTCCGGGCGGCTCCTGAAATGATGCGTGTACGCCGGGTTTGGATCCCTCACAGAACAGGCCGGTGCCCCACAGCATCCACCCAGGTATCATACAAAACCTTCATCAGGTAAACCAGAGTATACCTCAGTATGGCCAGCACCACCATCAAGATCGATACCGAACTCAAGGATCGGCTCAACACCCTGAAGATCCATCCCCGGGAGTCCTACAACGACGTGATCGAGCGCCTGGTGGCTATAGCGGTCGACGAGGAGCCGCTCAGTCAAGAGACGATCCGGGACATCGAGCGGTCGCTGGAGGATCTTAAGGCCGGAAGGGTCTACACTCTTGACGAGGTCATGGCGGAGCTGAAGGAGGAATGACCTACCGCGTGGTCATCACCGCGACAGCCCGTCATAACCTCAAGAGCATTCCACGATCCATAGCATTACAGATAGGCGAGGAACTCGCAGCACTCGCCGGTGAGGCGGACCCGAAGAGGCATCTCAAAAAACTGAAAGGGTCAGACAACCCCGCGCTCTACTCGCTCAGGGTTGGGGATTACCGGACAATCCTCTCGGTCATCGACGACCTCCTGGTGATCAATGTCGTCGCGGTCGGCCACCGGAGCAGGGTGTACCGGGGGTTCTGACCCGGCCCGGAATACCGTCTCCCCCCTTCAGGGCCCGGGTGATCAATACTTCTCGACCGTCGCATCGACGACGATCCGCCCGCCTGTCCCGGCGGGGACCGTCTCCCTCACCTCTGTCCGGTAGGTGTCCTGCCCCATCCCGTGGAAGAGGCCGCCCCCGGCTGTCAGCCTGAGGGAGACCCTCAGTTTTCCGGGCGGGCTGATGCCCTCGTCGACGAAGATGACCGTTGTGTAATGATCGTCCGCGGTCCTCTCGATCACCGGCGAGAGGTGCTCTTTCGGGAGGCGCTTCGTTCCCTCGATGGTCTCCTCATAGCGCTCGAAGTGAGCCCAGATGTCGGTCAGGGTGTTGTTCCGGTTCTGGAACGCAAGCATCATCCCGTCCCGTGTCTCGACGATGGTCGTTGTCCAGCCATCGAACGTCCGGCCTTCGACGTGACACCCGCTGAGTACATCGACCTGATCATCACCGAGCGAGGGGCGATCCCGCCGGAGCTTGCGTATACGGTCATCAGGGATTACCCGGGATGGAGGATCGAGGAGTTCCGGTGAGGGGGGACCTCTTTTCCAGGTGTGTTGGGGGAAACAATAGGGACTTTCGGGAGTTCTGCAACTGTGGGATCCTGCGAGATAAATATTTAATCCGCAAAACTATATTATAAAATTAGTATGAAAGTCAATTGCCTTATAGAGAAAGACGAGGACGGGTACTACTATGCCTCGATACCCTCACTGCCGGGATGCTTTACACAGGCAAAGACTTATGATGAGTTAATCAGGCGGCTTGATGAGGCAATTTCGCTCTACCTTGAAGTCAATGAATCTCCTGAACCAGATGAGTTACGAGAGTTTGTGGGGGTTCAGAGGATTGAAATTAAGACCTGTCAAGGCTGAAGCGGTCATAAAGGTACTGGAAGGATCTGGTTTTTCTTTTGCCCGGCAGAAAGGCAGTCATGTCATTCTGCAACATCCTGATGGAAGGAGTATTGTTATCCCTGATCATCAGGGAGAAGAACTTGGTAGAGGGGTGTTGAGGGCGATCATTCGGCAGGCCGGTCTTACCCGTGAGGAATTTCTGACGAAATTATTGAGATAGCAGATAATTTTTGGAATATACCTATACCTCTCCTTTCACTTCCATCCATACCTCAAAAGCCGTGTTTTTCAGGGAGGCCACCACGACCCGCCGGCGAAGGGGGCAAACCGGGGTTATTCCCGTTCCAGCGCCCCGCACTTCCACCGGTTCAACCTGGAGGGGGCCTTCAGTCATCAGTCGACGATATCGGTCCCCTACCGGCGGTCAGCACGCCCGGGCGTGATCTCCCCGCTCCAGGACCACAAAGATCTCGAGTGCCTCATCCGTGAGCGCGTAGCGCACCGCCCGGCCGTCGCGGTCAGACTCGATGAGCCCGTCGGCATCGAGCCTCTGCAGGTGCCAGGCAGCCGCAGAGCGGGAGTGCAGGTATCGGAGCCTGGTAATCCGGTGCTTCCCCTGGAAACCGGCTGCAGGCAGGGTGCGCGCACCTGGGGCAGGACCGTTACCGGCCGTCAACGGATGTCCATCCGCATGAACCCCACGTATGCGGCGGCGAAGAATACGCACGGCAGCGTGATGAGTGCAACAATGTTTGCCCATATCCTGCCGAGAATTTCGTCCAGGCCGGGCTGTGTCTCCGGCGGCCCCTCAGTGAACGAGTAAGGATTATTATCCATTGTCATGGCAATCTTTGGGTTGGTGACGGCCGTTGCAGTCTTCTGATAGTTGACGTTCGGGGAGAGCAGCGAGATCAGCGATGATGCCGCGGCCCGCTTTTCCCAGTAAGACCGCGCATCTCCTGCTCATACTGCTCGAATTCCTCCGGGTCGACATTCATGGGGTATAAAAAGTTCCCTGGACCCCGGCAGGCTGTTCGGGAGGCGGACCGGCGATCATCTCGGCGACCGTCCACCCGAAGATCGGTACCGCTGATGAGATGAGCAAAAAGATAATCAGAGTAAAGATGAGGGCGGTTCCGCTGTCCGGCGCGACGACGGACATCAGGAGAGCCAGCGAGAAGTAGGTCAGAACAAATATCCCGGAGACCACGGTAAACACCAGGATTGCACCCAGTTCGTCCATGGTGGGTATGATACCCATAACAAGGAGGATGGCGACCGATACCGCGATCGTCGCGCCGAGGGCGATCGCCAGGACCAGGGCGCTGCCGAGTGCTTTTCCGTTCACGACCTCGTCCCGGTAGACCGGGTGAGAGAGGAGGGTCTTGAGCGACGGGGTCTCCTTTTCTTTTGAGACGAGGTCGAACCCCATGGCGATGCCGAGGAACACCCCGAACATCACGAAGTAATCGGCCATCTTCGTAAATATGAGCAGGGGTGACGGCTTTTCGGGCATATACCTCGGCATATAGGTGTCGGAGGAGACGGACTGCATCTGCTGTGCGTACGATGCAAGCATATCCCCATACTGGTTCGCGCCGTCGTGGACGCCGATCGCGGAGATGAGCAAGAACAGCGCAAATATGCAGAGGAAACGCCGGCTGGTCGACTGGTCGACGAACTCTTTCTGCAGCACGACGAAGAGGCCGGACGTCACGGAACGCCACCTCCGGTGGAGGACAGGGGAGGCAGAACGCCGCTGTACCGTCGCATGCCGAGGGAGCATGTCGACACCGCGCCGTCACCTGTATGTCTCACCACGGATGACGGGGACCGGGTTTTCGGGGAGACCCCGCATATTACCGGAAAATACAGCATTGTTGTCATTTTGCATCCAGATTGTTACCGCAAGTCGATCCGCATGAACCGCACATAGGCGACGGCGAGGAAGATCATCGGGAACGCAACGAGACCGACGATATTCTGCCAGAATCGGCCCAGCACATCTTTGAGACCAGGTTCTTCCGCAACGGCTCCCCCGTCCCCGCCGCCGGAATGAAGGGACCCCAGCATCTTTATCATCGTTTCATAGTTGCCGTTGGGGCTGAGTGCCAGAATGGTGTTTTTGACACCGTTGTATGTCGCGCTGCGATCGTTCCTCTCTTCCAGGTACTGTTCTACCTCGTCCGGCGTGGGGTTGTCACCGGGCCACGCCGGGATGGGGCCGGCGGCTGAGACGGCTGAAGTCTCTGCAACGACGGGCACTATCACCGAGAAGAGGATGAAGACCGCCATCGCCCAGGCGAGCGCCCGGCCGCCGTCTTCGCTGAATGCGGAGAATGCAACGGCGACGCCGAAGTACGCGAGCAGGTAGAGGATCGTGGCGCCCAAGCAGAGCACCACGATTGCCGCATCATAAAGGGTAATCGTAAGCCCGGCGACGAGCACCGCACCGAGCGCCAGGATGAACGGCACGGCCGATGCAAGCACCAGCACGACGGCGCCGCCTACGGCCTTTCCGGTGATGACCTCGTCGCGATAGACCGGCCGGGAGAGGAGCATCCGGAGCGACCGGGTCGAACGCTCCTCGGATATGAGGTCGAACCCAACGGCGATCGCGAGCAACGACCCGAAGAGGAGGAACTTTTCCCCTACGCCGAGGAAGATCCATACCACCGACGGGGGGCCGGCAGAGGACGCGAGCGCCGATGTCGATAGGTGTTCGGCATGCGCCGCACTCTCCAGGGCAGACACATACCACTCCATCGCATTCGTGTAACCGGCAAGGCCTTGCTCCAGGGCAAAGAGAGTCAGAATGCCGAAGAGCGCGAGCACCAGGAGGAACGTCCGGTCGGTGAGATGGTCGGTAAACTCTTTTCGCGCGATGATCGCTACACGGGAGAGATCGATTCTCATCGGCACATCACCGGACATCCATCCTCTGGAACGCTATATACGCGATCCCGAAGAGCACGAACGGTGCTGTGAAGAGCACCAGCACGTTCTGCCAGAACCTGGCGAGGGCGTCCGTCGGGCGGGCTGTTTCGTCATACGGGAGATATGTTATGGACCCCTCGATGAACGAGTAACTGGTGAGCCGCGGTTCAAGGACGCTCTTTGCAACCAGTTCGTAGTTCCACTGCGGCGAAAAGACCGTCGCGACGCTCTCGAGCAGTCCGAGCCGGGCCTGGTAGTCTCCCCGTTCGGCGGGACTCGCGCCCGGGAGGGGGTGAGCCCCGACAACGACATCCTTCGCAACCGCGCTCGCCGTCGGGACAAGGGCGGTGAAGATGAATAACACCACCAGCGCGTACAGGAAAGCCTTCCCTGTCCGGGGAACCACCGTTGAGATGGTCAGGGCGAGGCAGAAGAAGAATGCCAGAAACGCAACCGTTGCGAGCGCAAAGAGCAGGATCGAGACCAGCGCGTCCATGTCGGGCACGATCCCGTCGACAAGGAGGAAACCCAGCGAGGCGGCAAGCCCGGCAAATACGAGCGTCGTCAGGGCAAGAATGCCCCCCAGCGCCTTGCCGGTGATGATCTGGTCCCGGAAGAGCGGCCGGACAAGGAGCAGTTTGAGCGAACCGCTCTGCCGCTCCCGCGAAACGAGGTCAAACCCCATGGCGATCGCCAGGATCGCCCCGGTGGTCGAGAGCGCACCGGGGAGACGGGAGTAGACGTCCGCGGCAGCAGGCGGGACGGAGCCAAATTCCTCGACACCCCACGGGGTAATGATGGGACCTTCGGCGTATGCCTGAGCCTTCGCGTGGTATCCGGCAAGACCCTGCTGGAACGGGATGATGCAGACCACGACGAGCAGGGCCGCAAAGACGAGGAACGTCCGGCTCGTCAGGTGGTCGGTAAGTTCCTTACGGGCCACCGTTAAGAGGCCGCGTCCGGTCGACCGGGGGCTCTCTGTTACGTACATGGGTTGTCACCGTTCATAGTCTCACGCTTTGTGGGGGGCGAAGAGACCGCAGCTTACGGGAAGCAGCGGTCCCAACCCGCCGGATCAGGTCGTCATACTATGGTCCAGCCGTTCTGATCAAACCAACTCTTCGATACAACGCCGTTCTCGACTAACGCACGGTAACTCCGGGCCTGATACTGTCCTGATTCAGGATTGGAATACGTCCCATACGCACCGGCGTCATCCACGTTGTAGTAGTGCTCCATGGGGGTGCTTACAACATGATCACTCGGCGATGCACTATTCGGTCGATACCAGAGATTAGCCTGGATATAGATCTCATCCATTACCTCTGTTACGTGAGTCTCGGCATAGTATTGGACCCGGGTCGGCAACGTCTCTTTGTATGACGTTGTGAAGTCCGATGCCGAATAGGCACTCACCGCCGGCACGGCAACCATGGCCGCGAGCAGCAGGGCCATGAGTACAGGCCTGATAGGGCGGCCTTTTTTCTGTGTCATTTTTGTTCCTCCAGTTTTCGGAATGGTGCCTGGAGGAACGCTGAACCGCAACGGCTATCCCTTTCGGCCGCTAACAGCTCTACTGGCCCTCCGGGCACGCTGTGGGAGTCCGGGATCCGACGTCAATCGAGACACCCGGCCCCCGCGGGATACCGCGTGCGGCTTCCCCGATGGAGACTTCGCGGTTCTTCTTTATATCGTTTCTCGGACAAACACCGATTCGTCCGGGCATTCAGAGACCTCAAGTTCAGGGAAAAAGAGCGGGAGTGCAGGTATCGGAGCCTGGTAATCCGGTGCACCCTCAAAAAATGGAGGGTAAGCAGAGTGCGCGCACTCGGGGCCGCAGCGGGGCCGGGCATCACGACGAACGATCGCTGTTCATGGGGGGCCGCTGACATCCTTCCCCAGGGCTGATCCCTCCGGCGGGTGCTGCCGCGCTCCGCGCCGGTTCGGTGTGACGATTCGCATACCCGTCAGTATACGAGAATAGTTCTTGGCGAGGGTATACCGCACATACCGTCCGTCCCTCTCTGCGATCACAACACCCAGATCTTCCAGATATCTTACGTGTTCACGGACCGTGGCTCCGGATAGCCCGACGTCTTCTGCAATTTCTTCGTTGCATGCGCCTTGATTGAGATAGATCCCTGTTATAATTCTCCGCAGACTCTCATTCCTCAGTGCGATGATGAGGGTCTCTTCCTCGGCCGAGTATGGAGCATCTGCAACGAAGTAATGAATCCTCCCTCTTCCCGATACCGTCTTTAAGAGACCCACGGATTCCATTGTTTTCATATGGTAATCAAGCGTCCCTCGCGTCAGAGGTACACGCCTCGATATCTCCCTAAAGTGCAATCCAGGGTTCCTCTTGACAAATCTCAAGATCTTGCGTCTCTGCGGACTCTCAAGAGCGTTTTCTTTGCAAATCCGTTTGTATCCGAGGTATCCGGCGGCCTTCAACGGAATGAGGGTCTCGATCGGGGCTGCCGTCAACTGGGGAAATATGGATACCAGCAGGAAGAGCCAGAACGGTATTGGATCTATCTCCTGCACCTTCTCGCCCGATACAGACATGCCGGGCTCTTTCCCGACATTCCTCGAAGGCCGGACCGTGTATTCGGTGGCATCGGCAACAGACACCAGCAGCACCAAAAAGAGGACCGAGAGGGTACACAGCCGGATAAGTCTACCTGGCCTAGTACGGGTAGAGGTTGAGGGTGTATGATCTCTCGGATGATACTCTTTCGCCATATACATCAAACGTCCAGGTTCCCTGGTCCACATAATTGCCATCTGGGTCAATGTCGATATGAATCTTGCCATCCATCATTCCGTCGCTACTGTCGCGGAACGTGCCGATCCTGCTTCCCGAAGGGGTGTAGATGGTCAACGCCAGAGAATCGGAGGCCGAGCCCCAGCTCAGGTATACCTCAAGGTATGCGACCTCACTCCCGACATAAAATTGGTGCCTGTTGGTCTCGCCCTGGCCGACGGTGTCGGAGAGTCCTAGCGTCGTCACCGGGTCGTCCGACACCGAAGGGCGGACCTTGTATCCGACGCCTTCGTTCGCCGATACAGGAGGCACGGCAAGGAAGGCAACGGCGAGCAGCAGGGCAAAAGCCATGCATTTTCTCTTTGCTGATACCATGAAGGAGGGTTGTGTTCCGCGTTTTATGAGTTTTATGTGGCAAACACCGATTCTATTCTCATCTCTACCCTCTCCCTTTCCTGGAGACGAACGTGTTTGAGGAGCAACACGACCGTATCGTGCCTGGAACCGGTGTATCTGAAGAAATTGGTGCGGTGCGGGCGTACCGGGACGACCTGCGCGCAGTGAGCGGCGAGGAGGTCTCTACGCCGGATCTCCAGGAACAATACTGCTCATACCAGCCCTGCAACTCCCATTGAGAGGGAATTCTCCTGCGAGGGTCTCATGCAGGTGAGGTTATCTATGGCGATCCCGGGGCGTTATCCCTGCTGATTTCCAGAATAGTCGCGTGTCGAGTTGGTGTTTGTCCCATAAACAGTTTATCCCGAAACGTCCAAGTGGACGATTGTAGGTACCGCAGGCGGTGCCTGTAACTATGCGGGGGTTCACCCGGCCAAGAGCGAATCGGATGAGTGAACGTCCCGCGTGCCCGGAGGCTAATGATGCAGTTGGCTTCCATCAGGGATAGCCATTGCGGTCCTGTGGCCTTCCGGGATGACAACAATTGGGAAGTGAAAAAATGAAAGCAAAACGTCTCTCGGGAGTCAGCCTCCTGTTTGTTGTACTGATGGTTTCCGGTGCGACTCTTGTGCCGGCGGTGAGTGCATCAAAGGTAACTGAGCAACACGCTTCGATCGAACAACTGGCTGCTGCAAACGGCATACTCCTAAAGCATTTCGACTCAAAAGATTTGGTTTTCGAGAAAGTGGGACAAAGAATGTATTTCAGCGGCACGATCGCCTACGAGGCTGAAGCCGAAGTAGGGGGCACGTTGAATCAGGTGAAAAGTACGGATCTGGTCCAAGGGTATCTCGATCAGGACGGAACATACCATGTCACCTCTTCTGGACAGGACAGGAGTATAGTAATTGATGTGCAATTGATCGACGAGTCGGAACAATCCAAAACATATCTGTGTTCTCAGCAAGTGATCGAAGGTGACGAAAAATCCTGCTCAAATCAGGTTTTTACGGTACCAAGATCTTATAAAACTCAGGTTGAACTAGCGGGAGTTACCTACCTCAGTGACGGCGATAAAATAAGAGTGGATCTCCCTAGTGCAGCACCGTACGGTTCAATTAAGGTATTAGATGATGTAAAAGCAAGTCAGGTCCAGCAGGGCTCTACACTTGTGGCTATCATTCTTACGGCGTTAGGTTTACCTGAAGTCGGTGCAGTTTTTCAACTTCTTGCCCTCGCTCTTGAGGCTATTGCAGATTACGGTGAAGTGGATATGTCAGATATTTACGTTGACTTCTTCATTACACTTGGTGGCACTGCGTATGCTGAGGTCGATTATTTCTACTATTAAAACCCATTTTTTTGGAGACCCTATGCTGAAGCAATACTTATTATGGGCCTGGAAGATCAGCCTGATCATCGCCGCCCCCCTGTTTGCCTTCGACCTCTATTGCTACTATTGGTCTGTGGAATGCCCCGCACAGGAGGTTATTCATTATCTGGTCCCCGGGTTGGTTATACTGTCCGCGGTTTCGTTGTACCTAAGCAGGCGCGTGACAGAATAGGATGGAACAAATTTTTTGCTTCCGGTGGGTACCATATGCACCCTCCGTTGTCCCGATGGGGCCTGCTCATCAGCACTGGCTTGAATTCCCAGAGGATATGACCCGCGTGCATGTGTCTGAGGACCATTGCGGCCGTATCGTACCTGTAATTACCATATCCAAAGAGATTGGCGCAGTACGGACATACCGGGACGACCTGCGCGCGGTGGACGGCGAGAGTATCCCTGCACCGAATGTACGGAAACATCTCTGTTCATTCTGGTGAAACTTTTGCCTTCGGGCGCGGGTTCTCCCGGGAGGTGTCTGCTATAGGCAGTGTTGTCTATAGCAATCCCGGGGTGTTAGAACAGCTCTTTTCCAGAACAGTCAGGTTTCGAGTTGGTGTTTGTCCCATAAACGGTTTATCCCGAAACGTCCAAGTGGACGATTGTGGGTGCCGCCTGCAACGGTGCGGAGGTTCACCCGGCCGGTTTGCCAAACGTCCGGGTGAACGTCCCGCGCGCCCCTGCGGAGATCCGGGGATGGTTTATGCAGGTGATTCGAGGGCAGGTGTTCGGTTCGTTTCTGTGGCGGAGCGAAAGCACCCCCTCTTCTTTGCGCATCCCGCCGAATGCCGGATCTATTCCGGTATTGCTGTCTCCGAGGTAGCGAGCGTGCATCAACTCCGGACGCCAGATTTAATCTCTCCATGGCGCATCCCGGAGCATGCTTTCCGGGATCGAAAGCAGTGTTCTTTCTGTGAGAAATGGGTTCTCTCCTCTGCCTTTCTTCCTCGCGGAGGAATCGATCTCTTCATTTTCGGGAACATCCCCGGACGTGTAAAGGAATGTGACAGAATTTATAAGTAGTACAGCTTTCATCTCATTGTGTGGATGCTTCCTTGAAGCGTCCGCAAAAGTCCGCGGAGGGTCCTCCCATCCACGGTTGACGCCCGGATGATAGAACCCCCGCATCATGCCCGGAGGCAAAAGGAACGTAAGCGTTCTGCATACTTAAACATGTCTCTCTCCTGCCTCTGGGGACTGAAAATAGAGTTGAAACAGATGAGGGAAAACTGGAATACAGGTACTCTCCATGCTTCTGACGGTGTTGCTGGTGAACATGGTTTTGGTGCCTGCGGTGAGCGCGGAAGCAGAGGCTACTGGAGGGGTCGATCTGGATCAGTATACGATTCCCAATCTGAAGATGGACAGATCAATTGAGACGATCGCAATCTCCGTGATATTAAGTCTTCAGGGGGAACCGGACAAGACAGAAAGCGGCACATACGGGATACCATTCGGTTCTATCGTTTTCCATGCGGCGGACGGGATAACGCGGATCTTCGATAAGGACGGCGACCAGTTGCTCTCAATCAGTGACGAGCGCTCCGAAAAAATACCCACACCTGCTGGCGTTGAGAAGCCCTGCACCTGGGTGCACCAGATACCAGATGATTCAAGGGCATATTACAGGGGTGACACCATATTTGTTCTCGACCCTGCGGGGGAGCTGATCCTCCGGGTCATCAACGAGGGTACTGCCTCTAAACCGTATCCAGAATCAACACGGGGTTGGACAGGTCATGACTGGCTGGAATCAGCGGAAGATTATCTTAACGGCATTACAGAGTATACCGCATACTGGACGGTCCCATCTGCTCCACCTTCACTTGAGGTTGGTGAGATGATCTATTTATTTAACGTTATACAGGGAAATACACCCAGTCCCTACTTGCTCCAGCCCGTAATCCGGTATAATCCACAACAACAGAGGTGGGAAGGACAGGCATGGGGGTGCGATCCTGATGGCACCGACCTTATCGGGTCGACTATCGTGTTGAACACGGGGGACACGATGGAAGGGCGTATATATTGGGATGGTGTTAGGAATCTCTGGATTGTCACATTGGAGGACCGCACAACAGGTCAGAGCAGTGTAGTCGCACCAGACAGTATCCAGCCCCAGAGCAATTGCCTGGTGGCATGTGCACTGGAAGGCTGGTATGTCGACGACAATACCGATGTGCCGGGTGACACGAGGTTTTACAGTATGTCGTACAAAGCATATGGCGTACCCATGATGAACGTACATCTGGACCCGTGGTACTCGTCGTTCGCTCCCCAGGAGATAATTGACCAATGTTTTGTCGAAATAATACAAAACCCATATCAGGTAAAACTCCATACTGCGAACTAGAGGTGATCGAATGAAAACCAAATGCTCCATTTATTTCGTTCTCATGATCCTGCTGGCATCTTGTGGTTGTATCGATACGCAGAGACCCGTCGAGGATGACGGCATGAACGACTCCATGGACGGGTTGCTGATGAACGGCTCTTTTACCCCCACTTCAGTGGCTACCGGGGGTACAGGGATACCTGTCGACCTCTCGCAGGTCGAGATCAGGGGCGGGCCGAACTTCAGCCCGAATGTCACGTTGATCTCTTCGATCCTTCAAAACGATCCGCGTANNATGGGTGGAACATCACATCGATCAACGAGATGAACGATGAAAAAGACCGCGCCCGTGGCTCCGCCACCGTAGAATTCCAAAAAGAAGGGCTGTCGTTCTACATCGTAATCAGTGAACAGGAGGGGCGTACCGCCGGGGGTTACTGTGGTGCCGAGATCTGGATTGCAGAACCCGTTTCAGGTCCTCGTCCCGGTGATTACCACCAGGCCAGGGACAAGTTGGAGGGATGGTGGCACGTCTTCGATGATCGGAATGAGAGGGTTATTATGATCTACAACGATACGACGATCTTCTATCTCTACCCATCGTACTCGATCATAGATATAGAAGGGATACTTGATTGATATCACTTGAGAT
>DAFR01000051.1:0-3181 GCA_002497965.1 Methanomicrobiaceae archaeon UBA436
GAATCCACGAAGACTGCTTGTTCTCATCGCCGTTACACTATTTATGGTGATCTTCTGCACAAAGTTCCATAGTCCCCAGTACCTCGTCTGGCTGACACCATTTTACGCTCTGCTGCTGATCGATTCGCTAAGGAACGTTCTTGTGTTTTACCTGCTGCAGGCCGTCGTCTACATCGAATTCCCGATTGCCTGGGGGGTCCTTTACGTAAATAGGGGTTACGTTAATGAAATAGGGACAGCCGGGTGGTATGGTTCGCTCGCGTTCTTTATGGTCCATGCTGCAGTCTACCTGGCATCAATCCTTCTCATCTTAAAATCAGATCCAACTCTCTATGATGACACCAGATCTGCAGTTGGACAGGTGGTATCAAGGATCAGGAGGAGCACGAGATAACCTAAAACAGGGTGAACAAACGATCAACAGTGGCAGATCGTGTTTGCGCGATCACCCAAAATAAATGGCAGTGTTACTGAAATGTGTCGGAACATCCATTTGGGGCACTCATAAACTCGCCGGGAATGGCACGCACTCAGGGTGTACCCCCCTGGCAGTTTCCTCTTCTATCATCAATAATCACCCGCGCCACTCCCCAATCTCCCTCACCCCGAGTATGCCCGGATTACCCCACGGTATACATCCACCGCCCGCTCAAGCTGTTCTATTGACACCCGCTCATCCACCGCGTGCAGCGTCGTGATCTCCCCCGGGCCGTACTCCACAACATCGAACCCCTCGTCCCTGAGGTACTTCGCGTCGCTTGCAGCCCACTGCAGGAACGGCGCCGCCGTCCCATGGACGCGCTCCACCTCGGCACAGACCGTCCGGACAACCCGGGCGCCAGGCGGCGTCAGGGTTGGTTCCGCCACGTCCACCTCGCGTACCACCGCATCGGGAGCATGTTCGGCGATACCGCGCCGGAGGTCTTCGAGAAGGCACCCCCACGGCACCCGTATATCGAGGTCCATCCGGCACTGCTCCGCCACGATGTTTGCCTTCTCACCACCCTCGATCCGCCCCGGGTTGAACATCACCCGTGTCAGGATGCTATCCCCTCCCTCGATCCCGAAGATCTCGCGAAAGAGCGCGGCAGACTGGCTTATTAGCGGCTGCAGGTCTTCATCGACCGGAAACTGATGGGCATGAACCTCCCGCAGGTAGCCCATGAGATCGAACGCCGCCATGATGGCGCTTCTCCCGACCAGCGGGTAGAGGGAACTGTGGCCAGGTGTGCCGCGAAAAGAGATATCAAGCCGGTAGAGACCCTTCTGCCCGATCGCCGGGCTGGTGTGCGGTGTCGGTTCTGCGATCAGGCACTCACGCGGCTTGAGCAGACCCTCTGCAAGCAGCGACCGGATGCCATGCTCACCCCCGGTCTCCTCGTCGCAGACAAAGGCAAACTGGACATTCGGCTCCACACCGCTCTCGATGAGATCCCGGCAGGCAACAAGGAGTGCGGCACAACCGCCCTTCATATCCGTAGCGCCCCTCCCCCAGACATATCCATCGGCAATCGTGCCGCTGAAGGGATCGTAGAGCCAGTCATCCGGAATGGCCGGAACAACATCTACGTGACCGCAGAGGAGGAGTTGTGGGCCGGCTTCGGTAGTGACCAGGTTGTCCCGCCCATCAGAGTTGGAGACGATCCGGTTCTTCACCCCGAGCGAGTCAAGAAACTCCGCGATGAACGCAACGATCTCGGTCGTGCTCCCCGGCGGGTTCTCGCTCCGGATCCGGATCAACGATGAGGCGAGCCGGGCGACATCCATGCAGTGCTCCCCTTACTCCGACCTGGCTACCGCATATTCATCAAAGAGCCTCGCCAGCGACGAGCCCTTATAAAGCTGTTTGATAAACGCCGGATCGAAGAACTCATCGATGAACATCGAGAGGTACTCAGATGGGATCGGCCCCCTCTCATCGGGGTTTAGCACGATCCGGAAACTCCTGTACTGGGCTGGATCGTCTGTATCGTATATACCTGTCCAGAGCATCGGGAGCTCTTCATAGACCTCAGGATGCTCGGTCTTAAGCCAGTTGATGAACCCCGGGAAATGTACCCGGTCACCGACCTTCTCCTGGTCCAGTCGCCACCGCATGTACTCCATGCTCATTATGTTCCTCGGCGACATGGGGTTGTAGGCGAGAACGGTTGCAGTGAAATCGATGTGAGCGAGGGCATCGGTGAAATAAAAGTGCAGAACCGGATGAAAATCGCTGGGGCTCTCCAGGATCAGCGATTTGTTGTAGAGTTTCTCCATTACGCGGACATACTCGTTCGTTTCAAGCATACGTTCACCCGTTGGCTAGCGTGGTTCAAATAATATTCCTTTGATGCAGCAGGGCAGCGACGGCATGCAGCGGCCTGGACGTGGTATGTCGCACCTATGTGAAATACGGCCTGCGGCGGCTGACCGCCTCACGAAAGGCATCTTCAAGTTCCTTGCCGTGCTTGCCCCGGATGTTTACCAGGTTATCCGTCCGGAGGAGGCAGGGCTTGAGGTTGCCATCAGAGGTTACCCGCAGCCTGTTACAGAAGGCACAGAACTCTGTGTTATGGAGTGGCCGGACCACCTCAACCTCGGCGCCGTCGAGGCAGTACTTCTTCCGGTGGTGCATCCTCCTGGTGACGACCCGCGTTGCCCGCTCGTTTAATTCCTGCTCGACGCTGTCGACATCCCCGTGGAACCTGCACTCGTTGAACTCCATCAGTTCAATAACCTGCAGGACCAGGTCGCGTTTTCCCCGGACAAACGCCATAAAGTCATCTATCTCATCCTCGTTGATCCCGTCAAGCAGGACCATGTTGATCTTGACCGGCGTCAACCCAACATGGATCGCCGCATCGATCCCTTCCAGAGCATCCTCCAGGCAGTCCTTCCCGGTGATCCGGCGGTAGCGCTCGGGTCGAAGCGTATCCAGACTGACATTCACCCGTGCAAGCCCGGCCTCCTTGAGATCCGCGGCCTTTGGAGCAAGCAGCGTCCCATTAGTTGTCAGGGACGACTCGATTCCCGGCGGCACCGAGCGGATGATATCGACAAGATCCTGGCGTAGCATGGGTTCCCCGCCGGTGAATTTGACGCTCCTGATGCCAAACTGTGCACCGACCCTCATCAGTTCAGCGATCTCATCTGTGCTCATCTGCTCCTTCGGGTTCACCTCGCCTTCGGCATGACAGTA
>DAFR01000051.1:3242-5892 GCA_002497965.1 Methanomicrobiaceae archaeon UBA436
ATGCTCCTTTGAAATTCTTTGCAATGATATAGATCTCAGCACTCCCCTTCCGCGATGCTTTTGTCCTGTAACTCCGGACGGAATAGAAATGCTTCCTGACTTCGGCCACAAGCTCCCCGAAGAACTCACCCTGGAACGATTTCAAAACCATATTTCCACCGGGCTTCAAGATTGTGCAGGCGAACGCAAGTGCGTCCTCACCAAGCCCGATCGCACGCGCCTGATCATAACTCTTCTTGCCAGAGAGTTTTGGCGACGCGTCTGATACCACAACGTTGACCGTGCCACCTGCCTCTTGCCGGATACGTTCCTGGACAGGAGGATCGGTGAAGTCTCCGACGAGGGTGATGACACCTTCCATGGGCGCAATTGGGTTTAAATCCACGCCTATTATCCGGCCGTCTGTCAGGTCGCGAAGCACCTGCAGCCAGCTCCCCGGCGCCGCCCCCAGGTCAACAACGTTGTCATCGGCCCTGATAACATCATTGCGCTGCTGGATCTCCAGCAACTTGTAGGCGGCCCGCGCCCTGTAGCCTGACTGCATCGCCTTGCGATAGACGCTATCCTTCGTCCACTGCGAACCCATTGATAAACTGCCCCCACCTGACTCTGACTGTCGGTTGACTGCACCGCCTGCATTATCAAGGAGACTATGTATAGTATTTGATGCAGTTAACTATGAATGATGTGGTCTAATAACCCCTCACAGACCTCACGGTGTATGAAATCACGAACATCTCCCTCACCCCGTGCGATGAAGTCCACCACAGATTTTGATCGTAAAGGACTATTATGAGTGAAGGAGACTATGTACTCTCAACGAGTGTTGTAAGGGGTCACAATGTTAAAGGCAACGATTGATGCAGAAATTTTCCGGGAGTCTATCGACGCGATCGCCGCGCTGGTAACAGAGTGCCGGGTGCACACGCAAGAAGATATGATCTGGACACGCTCCGTCGATACCGCAAACGTGGCCATGGTCACCCTGGAACTCCAGAGCACAGCGTTCACATCGTTCTCGGCGACAGGCGGAGAACTGGGCCTGGATGTCGCGAAGTTGAAGAACATCCTGGCGATGATAGGTAAGGGCGATGCTCTGACACTCCAACTGCAAGACAACGACCGGAAACTGGAACTCAGTTTCGGCGGCTACCGTTACTCTATCACACTTCTTGATGTTAACACCATCCGGAAAGACCCAAACCCACCGGCAGTCAACCTCCCGGGGAAGGCCGTAATCCCCGGAGAGACGCTGAACAACGCCATCAAGGCTGCAAGCGTCATATCCGACAAGATCGCGCTCGGCATCGACCCTGAATCCATGACTTTCTACATGGAGGCCGAGGGGGACACCGATCACATCAAACTCGCGCTCGGCGAGGACGAACTCATCGCCTTAAACCCTGTAAAGGCCCGCTCCCTCTTCTCGATCGATTACTTAAAGGATATGGGCAGGGTCATGGCGCGCGCAGAGAAGGTTGAGATCCACCTCGGCATCAATCATCCCGTGCGGTTTGTCTTTGAGATTGCAGACGGTAACGGCCGTGTCGATTACCTCCTTGCCCCCAGGGTCGAGGCAGATTGATGGATATCGTACTCGATCGCAAAGAACTCACCAAATATCCATTTTTAAAAGAGTCGCAGCAGCTGGCCAGCCAGCACGTTGAATCCCTCGAGGCGTTCCTCGCCAGCAGTGCCGGAAACGTGGCGCTTGAACGTGCAAAGGAACGCATCATCGCTGCGCTAAGGTTCAGGCGAGATTTCCAGGATGACGCCGCGCGGGGCCCGGCCCCCGAACTCGAGATAGCCAGTTATGCGCTTGCCCGTATAATTGTCTCCTGTATAGGCGACCGATCGCTTATCGACCGCCTTGCACGCTACGAATCTGACCGGTCATCATTCTTCCTGGCAGCCGAAGAACCCGAGGTGCGTCGTTTTGTTGCCCTGCGGCTCCAGATCGACCCCGACGCCAGAAGCATGCCGGTAACCGACTACGTTGAACTGGTAGCCCGTCTGCGTGATAATCGCTGGAGGCTCGTCAACAGGGATGTCAACCAGGGAGTTGTGGGTGTCGAGCCCGGCGAGATCGACGAACTGATCCGGGAACGGATACGAACGATCGTCGCCGATAACCTCCCGCTACGGGTACCTGGCGGGATATGCGAAACCCTGGCAGCGGTGGCCAGCGAGATCACCGCACTCCAGCAGCAGCAGGCACTCGAAGAATTCGGGGAGATCCGGGAGGAGGCGTTTCCGCCATGCATTGCCAGTCTCCTCCAGGCGCTCACAGCAGGAACGAACCTAACGCACATGGGACGGTTTGCCATCACATCGTTCCTTCACACTATCGGTATGAACATAGCCCAGATAGCGGAAATTTTCGCGCAGGCACCCGACTTTGACCCGGATATGACCATGTACCAGGTGGAGCACATCTCCGGCCGTGGCGGCACCGAGTACACCCCGCCGTCATGCATCACGATGCGCACCTTCGGCCTCTGTGTCAACCGGGATAAAGAATGCGAGCGGGTCAGCCATCCCTTGAGTTACTACCGGCTCAAGAAAAGCGGTGCAAAAAAACAGGTTTAACTTGCGGGGGTGAAGGGGGCGGAGCGGGAAGTCCCTACCGTTCACGATGGGGATGAAAGCG
>DAFR01000114.1 GCA_002497965.1 Methanomicrobiaceae archaeon UBA436
GGCACACCGCAACATTCCGGATATATCTGCGGAAAGGCAAGGGTGGCAAGAGGGTCGCCCGCTTGGTAGATAGTCCCAATCTGCCTGAAGGCGAGGCAGCGTTCATGGTCGAGCAGGCGGGGCTCAGATCGTGTTAAGAGCGGTTGCAACCGACGTCGATGGCACCATCACCGATCTGCGGCGGCGGATCAACACCGCCGCCGTCGAAGCCATCCGCACCCTCGTCGACACCGGGATCACGGTTGTGCTTGCAAGCGGCAACACCGTCTGTTTCATGGATAGTCTCTCAAAGATGGTCGGGACGGATGGGACTATCATCGGTGAGAACGGTGGTGTCTACCGGAGAGGTTTCTCCGGCCCTCTCCAGATCGTCGGTGACCGGCAGGTCTGTCTGGAAGCGTTTGAGATTCTCAGGGATTACTTTGCCAGAAAGGGTGTTGAACTCGAGCAGTACAGTGCAGAATACCGGTTTGCTGACGTCGCCTTCGCGCGGAACATCGATCCCGCTGAGGCGCAGGCGGTCATCCGGGTGCAGGGCCTAGATGTACGCGTGCTTGATACCGGATTCGCGATCCACCTCCAGCCACGGGGCGTGAGCAAGGGGGCGGCGATGCGTGAACTCGCCGTTGAGATGGGTATCCCCACCTCAGAGATTCTCGCTATCGGGGACTCCGAGAACGACATCGAGATGCTCGAGGCCGCCGGTGTAGGGGTAGCGGTTGCAAACGCCACCCCGGCCACACGCATGGCTGCGGACGTTGTCACCTCAAGGCCACACGGTGACGGCTTCGTGGAGGCGGTAAAAATGCACTACTCAGATCTCTTCAGCAGGTAGCGGTCTACAACAACGTAATCCTTTATATCTTTTACAGCCTCGAACGGCACGAGCATCTTGTCTCCATCCGTTCTGTAACCATCGGTCCTGAACGTCTCGTCCGGCTTGACAAGAAGGTCGACAACCTGCCCGGTGCTCAGGTCAACCATGATATTCTTGATGGTTCCGATGAGCATGCCATCGTTGCTCATCACTTTCTTCCTGGCAAGGGAGCGGCAGAACGTTTTGCTCATACAAATCATGTGGTTTTGTAATATATAAATCTTCTAAGCGGGTGAAACCCCATAAAACCCGCTTTATGGAGAAAACCCTCAGACTGATCCCTCCCTTCAGGGGGTGACAGTCGCCCATTATTCTGGCGGATGCCACGCTAACCGTGCCCCTGCCCGGGTTAAAGACCGTTGGAGTTTTCCTCTGGCGGGGAAAAGACAGTCAGTCAAAAATTGGATGGTTCACTTCAGAGTCTCGGTCGCCATCCGGATATCGATTGCCTTGACCGTCTTCCTGCCTGCATGACCCGCCAGTTTGATCGCCTCTTTTGCGACCCGCGCAGCGTAATCTTCCATCAGTCTTGCGAGTTCCTCGCTGGCATCAGAACTCACCCGTTCCGCACCGGCTTTCTTTATGAGCCTTCCAACAGGTGCAAGAGGTATTTCAGTCATGATCCTTTCTCTCCTTTCTCTAGTAATCTCTGAGGTATGCATCCTCTGATCAGAAATCTCTTAACAGAAAGACCATTGATAGCCGCCTATAAATACTTGTCCCTCACTGGAGGGGTTGGTGCAGTTGGTTTCGCAAAAGAGGGATCAAAACGAGGGGAAGACGCTGATTATGTCGCTCTGAGTGACGATCCCGACCGGTTTGCCGTTTTCGACCACAACCAGCCTCCCGATCTCCCGTTCCTTGAACCGGCCCACGAGTTCGTAGAGCCGGATAGATGGTGGTGCCATCACCACGTCGGTTGTCATGACCTGCGCGATGGGCGCATCCAGTGTTGACCCGGTGTCAAGTCCCCGGGCGATATCGCTCAATGTCACAATGCCTGTAAGGTTTCCCGCATCATCAAGGACCGGTGCACCATGGATGTGGTGTTTATTGAAGAGGTGAATTGCATCGCGGAAGGTTGCGGTGATCGGCAGCGTCCGAACCGGTGTGCTCATGTAATGCGAGATCGGACGTTTTGGGAGGGAGATCATCTCTGAGACGCTGATCAGGAGCGCCTCCTGGTTCTCGTCCATCCCGAACACTTCGCCTCGAACGAGGAGTTTATTCACGGGGGTTGGGCCTATAGTGACCATATCTCCCATGTTAAAGAGTTTCACGCTTCCAATGATCTTGACCACTGCCTGGCAGAGGTCAGGGTGGCAGAGGGTGGTAAACCCGAGTTCGGTGACGCGGACGCCTTTTACCTTTTCACCGTCGCGCACGATCGGTACCTCGAACTGGTGCTCGAGATCCCCTAGATTCAACTCCGTATATGCTCTGGCGGTTGGGCTGTAACCCCCCTTTGGTCCCGGCACCCCATCGACCAGTCCGAGTGCCCTCAACGCCTGCATCTGGTTGCGGACGGTGCCGGGATTACGCCTCAGTACCTCTGCGATCTCCTCACCTTTTATAGAGTGGGAAGACTGATGGTAAAGGGTGATTAAGGTTATCAGAATATCCTTCTGAATAGGGGAGAGCTCCATAGTTATCAGTCATTATATGTTGTTTAAATACATTAGGGTGTGTGTAGCGTGGAATTTGAAACCATCCCGACCGTTCCGACGGCTGACGAAGTTATCGACCGCAGTCTTCGGAGGGCGGCAGCCAGAAAGAAACTGAAGACCAACGTCGATACAGCAAACGAGGAGTTTGTGCGGGCGGTCGGGAGCGCTATACACGATAAATTAAAGGGCGTGGTCACCTCGTTCCCGAGTTTTGAGCGTCTCCCGCCATTCTACCAGGAGATGACCGATATCCTCGTCTCGGTCGATCGGTTGAAACACTCGCTGGGTGCTGTTGCCTGGGCGGCCGATCAGGTCCGGGTTATCAGTTCCGGCTACGCCCGGAGCATGCGAAAGAGCGGAGAGACCGACCGGAAACGGCGGCAGGCCGTTGCCCGGATGGCTTCGGTCGTTCACCAGGTTGGAGATGATCTTCTCTTCCTCAACGAGGCGAGGAACATCCTGCGCAAACTGCCGCACGTGAGCGAGGATGAGTTTACCGTGGTGGTTGCCGGGTTCCCGAATGTGGGGAAATCCTCTTTCATAAGGCTGGTATCAACCGCGGAACCGGAGATCGCCGCCTACCCCTTCACCACAAAAGGGGTCATCGTCGGTCACCGTGATATTGGAGGCCGCAAACGGATTCAGTTCATCGATACTCCGGGTCTCCTGGAGCGCCCCGCCGAGGAGAGGAACCCGATCGAGCGGCAGGCAGTGAGTGCCATCATAAACACGGCCGATTTAGTCATATTCATACTTGACGCAAGTGAACACTGCGGCTACTTGCTCGATGATCAGATTCGCCTCCTTGAAGAGGTGCACGAGGTTGTCGATGTGCCTGTCGTGCCGGTCGTAAACAAGGCGGATATAAGGGGGATCGATGGCTACCCGGTGATGTCCACCCTCACCGGGGAGGGAGTGAATGAGGTGCTCGACCTCATTCTCACCCTCAGAGCGAAAGCCACCCAAACGAGCCTGCGAGGGCCGCTCCAATCAGAAACCCGGCAATAGCCCCCCCGTTTAAGGGCGGAAGTCCGGCCTGGGGGTTGCCCCGGTTGACAAAGTACAGGAGTACAGCGAACCCGGCAAGCGATCCAATCATCGCGCCGAGCGTCGGTGCGGATAAAACCCAGATGGCCGGGGGCGCGTCGACGAAGACGTGTGAAGAGACCACCAGGATAGAGGGCATGATGAGGTCGCCCATCCCCATTACGAACGCACCGCGCTCCTCCCCCTCCGCGATCTGCAGTCCCTCTTTTCTGAAAGAGTAATCCTTTCTCTTTGGCACCACAACCATGATCGGGGCCCTGGTCTCCAGGACGCCCTCTGCAAGCGTGATCATGTGTTTTGTCCGGTAGACGGAGATGGCGTCGTAGACCGCGAGCAGAACGAGCAGCACGAGCACCGGCAGTATTGCCAGGGATATCCCGAAGATGGATGCGATTCCGGCTGAGATCAGAACGCCCAGGGTATCGATAACATACCACTCAGGATACAGGTAGAGGAGCGCGGTTGCCGCTCCGGCACCGATGAGCGCCGCGGCAGCGGTTGCCGCGGTTGCCCCGTGGGTAAGGGAAAATAGCGCACCGAAGATGTATACAAATGTCATAAACAGTGCAAAGCCGATGAAAACGGCGATTATCCTCCTTCCACCCAGACGGATCAGGATGAGCAGGATCACCGTGAAGACGAGCAGCAACCCGATAAAGATCAGGGGGTTTGCCACCGATTCCGGATCTTCAAACGCCACAAGTCCCACCGCCTGCATGGGCATGACAAGGGTGATGGCGACGATCTGGACAAAAAGGAGCATCAGGGGCATTCCAAGAAAGGGTAGCCAGTTGCGTATCAGCATCACAAAACTCCATTCATTATAGGTAGATTAATTAATGCATCCCCATCACCATAAATCATGGAGATTCGCGAACTCATCGTCGATATCGTACTCACCCTCGTGATGGTTGTCTCCACCCTTGTGCTGGTGATGCGGTTCTGGCAGGACCTGATAATAGCGGTTGCTGCGACGTTAATGATGCTCTCTCTCGGGGGGCTTTTCATATCCCTTGGTATCAAGATTCTGAACCTCGAGCAGAGCATTGTGCAGCGCGAACGCACAATGCGTGTGAATATGGAAGAGCTTGGCAGGACGATGACTGCCAGATACGACAATACCATAAGCCACATCGAGGAGATCGTGAGCGACCTCTCCCGGAGGATGTACCGCTGACCGGATCGTCACTTTAATGGCATCTCCCACTTCCATGATCTGGTAAGCATGGGCGTTGCTATCCGTGATATCCTGGTGGATTGCAGGGAACCGGTGTCGTGGGATGACCTCTCCGGCATAGCCGCAGTGGACGCTCACAACGCGCTCTATCAGTTTCTCACTATAATCCGCCAGCCAGACGGGACGCCGTTGATGAACGGTAAGGGTAGGGTAACATCGCACCTCTCCGGGATCCTGTTCCGGACGGCCAACTTCCTGGAGAAGGGCGTCCGACCGGTCTTTGTCTTCGACGGGAAGCCGCCGGAGTTAAAGCAGGAGACGATCAACGAACGGCGGAAACACCGGGCGATGGCTGATGAAGCCTGGAGGGTGGCGCTCCAGGAGGGTGATCTGGAGGAGGCCTACCGTCAGGCAAGCGCCTCCGCCCGTATCGATACCTATATACTTGAGTCTTCCCGCGAACTCCTCGACCTGCTCGGCATCCCCTGGCTTGAGGCGCCGAGCGAGGGTGAGGCGCAGGCGGCCTGGATGGTACGGAAGGGAAGCGCCTCCTACGTGGTGTCCCAGGACTACGACTCGCTCCTCTTTGGCGCCTCGGTGCTGGTGCGCAACCTCACTGTAAGCGGCAGGCGGAAGGTCAGGGGACGGATGGTCACGGTTAACCCCGAGAGGATAATCCTCTCATCCCTCCTCAACCGCCTGGGTCTCACCAGGGAGCAACTTGTCGAGATCGGCATCTTGGCAGGAACGGACTTCAACCCCGGGGTCCGTGGCATAGGTGCCAAAAAAGCCCTGAAAATTGTTCAGAAGGGGGAGTTTGAGTCGGTTATAGCCGAGAAGCAGCCCGATTTTGATCCAGCCCCTATCATGGACTTTTTCCTCAACCCGCCGGTCACCGATGACTACACCCTTGAGTGGAGAGCCCCTGATATCGAGGGTGTTGTTGAGATGCTCTGCGGTCGCTATGACTTCTCCGAGGAGCGGGTCAGGAGCGCTCTCACCAGGGTCTCGGTGAAGGCAACGCAGAAGACGCTGGACGCCTGGTTCTGACCGCTGAAACGGCGAGCGTCCGAAGGCAAAGAGCCGGTTTAAGTCTACTGGCGGGCTAAAAAACCTTCTTTTTCCCGGATACAGGGGCCGGCGGACGGCGTAAGAGATATATGCAAGGACGGCCCATCAGGCAGATTGAAAACCCTATATCGGGATCTAAAGGCAGTATAGAGGGTGCACGAGCCGGAAAACAGGTACCGTATCCCCGATCACCGTCCTTCCAGCTCTCCGGACCCACTTCCTGGGGCCCCACTGCCATACCGTCCGCATCCTCCATCACTCAGAGTAGCCCCGCCAGATCAGGAGGCCCCGCAGGGACCGCCGTAAGAATCGCTTTCTCGAACATGCTGTCCGAAGAACCGGGCAGCAGGAACCATACAGGTGATTGATATGAGAGAACTCTACGAGAAGATGATCAACGAGGCCATGACCGCCCAGTGGGCGGACGTGGAGACGATAAAAGCAAAACGCGGCCAGAAGTTCGTCCTCGCGGACACGAAACCCTACGTCGATGCCGTCCGGAAGATGACGGCGATAGGCAACCAGAGCCGGGCGGTCATCGACCTCCACAAGAACTCGGTGATCTCGCATGCCGAGGTCCTGCAAAGCCTCACGACGACCGTCCGCCCCGAAGACGATCCCTTCGTCGAGCATTACCAGACACCCGTGGTGCTCGAGATCCTCAAAAGCCAGGACGAGGCGTTCGAAAAGAGCGTCGACGCCTTCACGGAGGCGGTCGCGGACGCGGAGGCCAGGATCGGCCTTGAAGCGGTGCGGCGCTACGGCGGGTTCTATGGGCCCACCTGCGTCGTCGACTTCGCGCTGATCCCGGGCAGCACGAGCAACGTGGTGAACTGGGTGCTCCAGAAGGCCGATATACCGGTCGAACACAAGCGGGCGATCCTCGCCGCCAAATCGTGGGGAATGAACACCTCCTACGGGTTCGGGGACACCTTCGCCCATGCCCTCGAGGAGGGCGCCACCCCCGGCGAGGCGACGGCGAAAGAGGTCGAGATCATGCAAAAGATCTACCGCGAGCCGATCGAGGCCCAGGTGGAACTGATGGATGCGGCGGGAATGACGTCCTTTGATGCGCGGAAGTACATGAGCGAGTACCGGCGGCGGATGGAGCCGACGGTTCGCGCCGCCGTCGACGACGGCGTCCACTACGCGAACATCCTGACGGTGCCCGCCTACAGCGTCGGCGACGTCGCGCACCACATCGCGCAGTCGACCT
>DAFR01000130.1:0-4487 GCA_002497965.1 Methanomicrobiaceae archaeon UBA436
AGGATATGTTATCCACGGCTTTGATGTGGCCAAAACTCTTGCTCAATCCATCAACTTCAATTGTTTTCATCAAACGTCGTGATAACTTTGGCCCAGGAATATTAAAAAAAGGTTGATGACGGTAAATTTTGTGGCTGAATTTGAGCCCCGCCATTTTCTGTGTCTCGAATGGGGTACAATCCAATGGAATGCGGTCAACAATTCACGAGAGGGTCTCAACGGGGCTCAGATATGAGGATCACACCTCTGGATTTAACCGATAGTCAGGTCTACGCGGATCAACCTCGGGCTGGATGGAAACCCCTTCCTGCTGCCGCATGGGGTGAAAGTGTTAATCAGGGAAACCCCACAAGTTAAAGGTATCCTTAAGATGATCACATTCCTCTCCGGCGGAACAGAAACGGCTGCGCTGATCCAGGGCGTCCGGCAGATACTATACGATCGCGAGATTGCCGTGGTCGTAAACACCGCTGAGGACCTCCAGGTCTCCGGGGGCCATTTTGCGCCCGACATTGATACCGCCATCTTCCTCTTCGCGGGCATCCTGGATACCGGCCGGTGGTGGGGGATCAAAGGAGACACCTATACCACCCACACATACCTCACGAAGGTCGGTGGCGGCGAACCCTTCCCTATCGGTGACCGTGCCAGAGCCGTCCAGATCGCGCGGGCAGGGCTCCTCTCCAGGGGGCTTAGCCTGACGGAGGCGGTGGAGGCGCAGTGCCGTTCGCTCAGTATCGGGGCAGCAATCCTCCCGGTGACGGACGGGGATGCCGCCACCTTCATCGATACCGGCACCGAACTCCTGCCTCTCTTTGATTACTGGATGACCGCCGACCCTGCAACAGAGGTCCGCGAGGTTCTCCGGGCCGCTCCGGAACCTCCGGCGGTCACGGAAGCGGTGCGGGCGGTGATCGAGGCGAGTGATGCCGTCGTGATCGGGCCTGCCAGCCCCGTGAGGTGCATCCTTCCCATCCTGGACTGCGATGGTATGCGCGACCTCCTGCGCGATAAGTTTGTGGTCGCGGTCTCACCGTTTAGCGGGGATGCCTGCCAGAACCCGAAAGATGCCGCGCTGATGTATGCTGTCGGCGAGGTCGCGACAGCCCCGGCGGTCTCCCGGCTTTATGGGGATCTCGTAGATCTCTTCGTCCAGGACGTCAACGACCCCGACGAGGTAAAAGGGTCGCTACGTCTTGAGACGCGCCTCCTGCACAGGCGGCAGGCGGAATCACTCGCCTGGGATATCATGGCGGTGATACGCCAGGCAATTTATCCATCCAATAATACTCTGTCTGTGTTGCGATAACCAAGCAACATGATACCAGGCGCGGGACGCGCCGTTGGACATGTGGACTCGCTCCCGGTGGGGAGGGGGATGAAGCATGAAGCCACGCCCGATAGGCGCGGGGTAGTTCACTGAGGTTGAAGTCCCCTGCACTTACCGGACCCTCTTCCTGCCCTTATTTCCGTTGGCGGGCAAGTGGAATGGCAAGACTCTCCCATGGAGACCCTGTCAGGGATGCAGATGAGGTTTCTGCCGGCCGACGGGAAAAACGAGGAAGAACCAGCTCTTCCCTGTCACTCACCGGAATGGCGTCTCTCGCAGATGGCCAGCCTTCATCCGGCAGGTTTGGGAAAATTCATATACCGATCGGCCCGATACGCTAATTGGTCAATGATAACCTTTCTCTCGGGCGGGACAGGAACCCCAAAACTCCTCCGCGGGATGCGGGACCTGCTGGAAGAACGTGAGATTGCGGTCGTCGTCAACACGGCCGAGGATCTCTGGATCACAGGCAACCATCTCTCGCCCGACATCGATACGGTCATCTACCTGTTTGCGGGGATCCTGGATACGGGGCGGTGGTGGGGGATTCGCAACGACTCGTACATAACCCACGACCTCCTCCGGACGAAGTTCGGTATCGATGAGTACATCGCCATCGGCGACCAGGATAGAGGTGTCCATGCCGCTCGCGGTGAGATGCTCCGAGGCGGCATGCGGTTGACGGAGATCACGCGGTTCCTCTGCCACAGTCTGGGTGTGCAGGCAACCGTTCTCCCGATGACCGATTCCGTCGTGACGACCTATGTCAGCACGCCTCTCGGCGAGATGCATTTCCAGGAGTACTGGGTGAAGCACCGCGGCGAGGTGGAGATTGAGGGTGTTTACCGGAGATATAACGAACCACCTCTTGCCACACAGGAGGTTATGGATACGATCGAGGCAAGCGATGCTGTGGTTATTGGTCCAGGCAACCCGGTCACGAGCATATCACCGATCCTCGAGTGCGCCGGGGTGCGGGAGGCGCTAAGCCGTCAATACGTCATCGCCATCAGCCCGTTCATCGGGGATGCCCCCATAAGCGGGCCGGCGGCGGCGCTGATGCGCGCCTTCGGGAGGGAACCCTCATCGGCCGGAACCTACAGTCTCTACGAAGACTTCGTGGATATCTTCATCCAGGACGTCCGCGACCCGGTCGAGATCGAGGGGGGGTTGCGCATGGACACCCTCATGGTCAATCGTGGGAAGAGCCTTGACCTCGCAAAGAACATCCTGAACCTGATATATGGATGATCCCACGCCTCTTCACCCCCGAACAGCGACCGGTCGGATGAAAAGTCTCAGCCGGATCCACCTTACCGGCCCCGCTGCAGACAGCGCGCGGTTGGCGGCAAACTTCAGGAATAATACGGTGCTGAAACCACCACCCCCAAGAGATCAGATCCCGACCCCCTGGCAGGATGAATGAACCTGCCAGGACAGAGGTTCGGGCATCCGTGGGGATGAACCGGCCGGTCTGGACCGCGTCATCTCCTTTCGCCTGGGGAGGGGGGCGTGATTCGGGGTTTTACACGTTTATTTTCTTCATACGAGACTGAATTTCAGCCTTAAGCAGAAAAAGAACAGACATCCGCCACATTTTTTGATTTATGGCATTTATAACCGAAAATATTAAAAAATTCAAACGATAAGAAGATCTCTGATGTTCGTTCCGAGCAAGTGTTTCTTTACAAAGGGCGTGGGAATCCACAAAGACAAACTGGCATCGTTTGAACTGGCACTCAGGCAGGCTGGTATCGAGAAGTACAACCTGGTCCACGTATCGAGTATCTTTCCGCCAAACTGTCGGCTGATCTCAAAAGAGGAGGGGTTGCGGGAGATCTCTCCTGGCAGCATCGTCTATGTCGTCATGGCCCGGAACGAGACCAACGAACCGAGCCGGCTGGTTTCCGCCGCCATAGGCCACGCGATGCCGAGGGAGAGCGATGCCTATGGCTACCTCTCTGAGCACCACGCCTTCGGTGAGACCGAAGAGGTATCGGGTGAATATGCAGAAGATCTGGCAGCGACCATGCTCGCCACCACGCTCGGAATAGAGTTCGACCCCGACAAAGCGTGGCAGGAGCGGGAACAGATCTACAAGGCAAGTGGCCGGATCATAAGTACAACACATATCTGCCAGGCTGCGGAAGGGGTCATGGACGGCCGCTGGACGACTGTCGTCGCCGCAGCAGTCTTCCTCTGAACCCTCGTTTTTCAAGATCGACCATCCATCTCTTCTCCTCCCCATTTTCAATAAGCGCAAGACAAAATACCTGCCGGGGCCTACACTGTATCCAGGTTTTCACATGCGACTACCAATACGCGCCGTAACCCCCGAGACAGGGTCTGCAGAGATCGTCGGCTGGGTGCATGAGATCCGCGACCTTGGAGGACTTTCGTTCTTCCTGATCCGTGACCGGACCGGCATCATTCAGGTGACCATGCCGAAGAAGAATGTCCCGGCGGAGATCCTTGAGGTCGCCAGGAACGTCTCAAGAGAGTCTGTGGTCAGGGTCAGAGGCAGGGTTAAAGCAATCGATAAAGCACCCGGTGGGCGTGAGATCGTCCCGGAAGAACTCGAGATCATCAACCTGGCAGAGAGCCCGCTCCCGCTCGACGTCGTCGAGAAGGTTCCGGCTGACCTGGACACACGTCTCGACTCCCGGTTTCTTGACGCGAGGAAACCGCGTGTTCGCGCAATATTTTTCATCCGCTCTGCCGTGATCTGCGCCGCGACGGAATTTCTCTCCTCCAGGGGCTGCATCAACATCACCACCCCGAAGATCGTCGCGGCAGCTACGGAGGGCGGCACCGAACTCTTCCCGATCGCCTACTTTGAGAAAGAGGCGTTCTTAAACCAGAGCCCGCAACTTTACAAACAGATGATGATGGCTGCAGGGTTCGAGGCGGTCTTTGAGATCGGCCCAATATTCCGCGCCGAAGAGCATAACACCATCCGGCACCTCAATGAAGCCACGTCGCTCGATATCGAGATCTCTTTTGCCGACCACAACGACGTCATGGAACTTCTCGAGGATCTGATTGTTCATATATATGGATCCGTTGCAAAGAACTGCGCAGACGACCTGGCGGAGATCGGGGTCGATCTCGCAATCCCGGAAAGACCGTTCCCAAGGATACCCTATGTAGAGGCGAT
>DAFR01000130.1:4659-10919 GCA_002497965.1 Methanomicrobiaceae archaeon UBA436
TCTGCAAGGCGTTCGACCTGATGCACCCCCGGATGGAACTTGCCTCCGGCGCCCAGCGTATCCACGATCACGACCTTCTGGTGGAGCGGATCCGCGCAAAGGGGCTATCACCCGAGAGTTTCGAGTTCTACCTGAAGACGTTCCGATACGGTATGCCTCCGCATGCCGGGTGGGGGCTTGGCATCGAGCGTCTGGTGATGACGATGCTCGATCTGCCAAACATCCGTGAGGCGGTGCTCTTCCCGCGCGACCGGCACAGGCTGACACCATGAAGTTTATAAAGCCTGGAACTGATGGATCGATCTATTAGGTGCCAGATGCTGAGACGATGACCCTGACTGCAATGCATCTCCCGACTACAGTGGTCGGGAGTTACCCGGTGGTGAAAGGCTCGGGGCTTATGGCTCTTGTTGACCCGCTGAAACACGCGGTGGAGGTCGCGGTAGGCGACCAGATCGCCGCCGGGATCGATATCATATCCGACGGTCAGGTCCGGGGGGACATGATCCATGCGTTCACCTCCCACCTCCCGGGCATCCGGGGGGCGGCGGTCGTTGGAAAGGTGCAGTCGGCAAGGCAGCCCATCACGCTCGCTGACACTAAGTATGCCCTTTCCCGACACCCGAAGGTGAAAGGGATCCTCACAGGGCCAAGCACCATCGCATACGGCCTCTCGATCGAGACAACGTTCTACCGCAACAGGGAGGAACTTATCCTGGATCTTGCACAGGCGCTTGCAGTCGAGGCGGAGCACCTCCAGAACGCCGGTGTTGCGCTCATCCAGATTGACGAGCCCATCTTCTCCACCGGAGCGGCAAACCTCACCGTCGGCCGCGAGGCCGTGAACGCTATCGCCGGTAGGCTCCGGGTGCCGGTCTGTCTTCACGTCTGCGGGGACCTGGGGGACGTTATCGACGAGATCCTCAGGGTGAATGTTGAGATCTTCGATTTTGAGTTCTCAAACAACCCGCACAACCTTGAGATCATCTCTAAAAAAGACCTGCACGGCCGGATGATCGGCTACGGCTGTGTGGATTCGGCCGACCCCGGCATCGAGAGCGTCGAGACGATCCACAAGAGGATTGAGATGGGTATCGAGGTGTTCTCACCGGACGTCATGCTCATCGACCCGGACTGCGGCCTGCGGATGCAGTCACGCGAGGCGGCATCCGGAAAACTGAAGAATATGGTTGCTGCCGCGAGGCTTGCCCGGGCGGAACACCCGGACTAAAAGACCCTGCTTGTCGTTGATACCTCGATACCCTCTGCCATGATGTTGTAGGGTATCACACGCCGCGGCACGTCCTCGTCCCTGAACTTCTCGATGGCAAGCGTCCGTTCGACCTCGTTGCCGTGGATCTCCTGGCGCAGGGTGATGAAGATGTCGGCGGCGCGCATGACCCGCGCCTCCTCAAAGGCGGTGTGGTGGTTTGCGTAGAGGAGGTAGACGATGTTTGACCCTTCGCCGATCAAGGCGCTGGTGTCTTCGACAACAAACCTTGTGGCAGCCTCGATCCCGAGGGTGACGACCAGTGTGGATAACGAATCCACGATGATTCTCTCCCCGCTCATCGCAGAAACCATCTCTTCAAGGCTCATACCCCGTGCATCGACCATCCCATCTGCCGGTAGGGCGTCAAGCATCAGATACGCGCCTGTGCCCCCTCCTTCCTGCCAGAACTGCCGTGCAAGGAGTTCAAGACCGCTCAGCGGCGACCCGGAGATGACTATACGGGCGCCCGCAGGGAACCCGCCATCGAGCGCAAGGTCCAGACCTGCAATACCTGTAGAACGTTTGGTGCTGCCTGCCACATGGATGCCCCGGTTATATCCTTGAGAGGATCCTTTGCAGTTATTGCCTTAATAACTGCACTCCTGCATACGAGCGTCCGCCCTGGATGCATGCATCACAGTAGTCTTCCTGGAGACGTTTGCGGAGCAGTTTCCAGCCGTTTACGCGGGGGATCTCATCGACAAAGATGACACGGCGGGGGACCTTGTATCCCGCAAGGCGCTCCCGGGCAAAGGCGATGATATCCTCGGGGGTAACCCCGTTTCCGGCGGGGATCACCACGGCTACCGGGACCTCGCCTCGGTGCTCGTCGGCGCACCCGAAGACCGCAGCGTCGCGGACGCCGGGGTGCTGAAGAAGGACATCCTCCACCTCGGTCGGGTAGACCTTCCAGCCGGACATGACGATCATGTCCTTCTTGCGGTCGGTGAGATAGAGCATCCCGTTCTCGTCCAGGTGGCCTATGTCGCCCGTCAGGAACCAGCCGTCGGGAAGAAAGACATCGGCGGTCTCCGCCGGCATCTGCCAGTAGCCAAGCGCCACAGCCGGTCCCCGGAGGGCTATCTCGCCATCCTCGCCGGCTCGAAGTTCTCGCGCGGAGTCGTTTGCATCGACTATCTTCACCTCCGAGAACCCGACCGGGGTACCGACGCTCCGGAACTCGTCGGCGGTCGCGTAGTGTTCAGGGCGGATGGCGGTTCCTGTACCGACGACGATCGTCTCAGAGAGGCCGTAAGCGTTGACGATCGGGATCCTGAAACGTTCGTGGAAGGGTTTCCATATACCAGGTGTCAGAGGTCCGCCGCCGCTGATCATCGCCCTGACTGTGGCAAGCGCCTCCTCCGTCCCCGGCGGTGTCTGGAGGAGGGAGTGGATTACAGGGGGCATACCGGCGACGATCGTCGCACGGTATTTCCGGGCGAGTTCAAGGTAGCGGTCGAGATCGAACCGTTCCATGACGATATAGGTTGCACCGGCCCGGAGGGCGGATATGCCCCAGCTGATCCCGACGTGCCCCATCGGGTATATCCCCAGGTAGAGATCCCGGTCTGTGATGCCGAGGACGTCCCGCTCGGCGTCCATTGCGGCGATCCAGTTGCCGTGGGTGAGCATGGCGCCTTTGGGTCTCCCCGTAGTCCCGGAGGTGTACTGAATCTGGCAGAGATCGTCAAATCGGCAGTTGACGGCGCGAAGTCCCGGTGGCGACACGAGGAGGTCAGACCAGGGGGTTACAGCCCCCGCCTCCTCCCCACCGACCGCGATGATGTGCCGGAGTCCTGGCACATGCTCCCTGATGCGGCCGACAACCGCCATACCATCGACGTCGGTGATGACCGCAGCGGCGCCGGCGTCACGAAGAGCGTAGAGCAACTCGTTCTCCCGGTAGACCCGGTTCGTGGGGACTGCAACTGCACCGATGCGCCAGAGGGCCAGATAACTCAGCAGGTACTCGGTTGAGGTGTCGAGGTAGATACAGACCCGTTCCCCGGGGGTGATACCGAGGCCCTGGAACCCGCGCCCTACCCTGGAGACCAGATCAAGGAGTTCGGCGCGGGTGTAACCCTCCCCTGTTGAGGGGACGATGAGAGCAACCCTTGAGGGGCTGGAGGCGTTGGCGTCGAGGAATGTGGTGCAGTTCGGCATGAGAGAACTCCTTGTGACATGTATGCACTTTAATGTATATAATCGTTCATGGCAGTGGCAGGATTGGTTGACCCCGGTTTTCGGAATTCGCCTGAGATCCAAAAGATCTTCGACCTGGAGACTTAGATCCTGAAATCTTTCGGATCGGGGTTATATCGACCGGGTAAGAGAGAAGATCCCATGAAATCTAATTCAGCCGATCATACGGGGATAACCACGCTCGATCGCCTTGAACCGGGATGCCGCTCCCGGATCATAGGCATCCGTGCCTTTGGTTCTCTCAGGAAGCGTATGCTTGCCATGGGCATGGTTCCGGGGGCCGAGGTGGACGTGATCCGGGCCGCACCTCTCGGTGACCCTGTAGAATACCGGGTGAAGGGCTACTGCCTCTCGCTGCGGCGTGCCGAAGCGGGTCTGGTCGAGGTCGCCCTGGAGGGGCAATGATGGAGAGCGTCTGCCCGCTGGCGTTTCTGGCTCCGGGAACTGTGGCGAGGGTCGCCTGGTTCAGGGCCGGCAAAGGGCTGCAGACCCGTCTCTTCGGGATGGGTTTCTGCCCGGATGTCCGGGTAAAGGTCGTCTCTGCGGATCGGGGTTCAGTCCTCGTCTCGGTTGGCGGTGCCCGTTACGCCCTCTCAAGGGGAGCGGCTATGAAGGTCATGGTGAGGGGCATCGAGGAGTCTGCATGAAGCGAGAGATCAGGATTGCGCTCATCGGCAACCCGAACATCGGCAAAACGACAATCTTTAACTTGCTCACCGGTTCAAGGCAGCATGTCGGGAACTGGCCGGGGGTGACCGTGGAGAAGAAGACCGGCCGGCTCAGCCGCAACGGGTATGATATCGAGGTAGTAGACCTCCCCGGAACCTACAGCCTTACGGCCTACTCTGCGGATGAGATCATCGCCAGGGATTTCATCCTCGAAGGAAACCCGGACGTCGTCGTCCAGGTCGTTGATGCGACAAACATGGAGCGGACCCTCTACCTGACGCTCCAGGTTGCCGAACTCGGGGTGCCGACGGTCATCGCCCTGAACATGGTCGATCTTGCCAGGGCGCAGGGTGACGGGATAGACCATGAGAGGCTTTCTGCGTCCCAGGGGATCCCGATCTTCTACGACCCCGGGACAGGGAAGCCCGCGGTCCTCTGGGAGTCCTGGACACAGCCCCGGCCCAACCGTTACGACGGCCCGGTCGCCATCCTTGTAAGCCCATACACAATCAGTTCCGGTGAGGGGCTTCCCAAAGTCTTTGCCGAATCCGGAACGGGCGCGATTGTCTCGTGGTACGGGACGAACGGGGCATTTGGCATCGAGTCGATCGGCCCGACGCTCCCTCTCGGGCGCATCGCTCGATGAAAGCGGCCGGATCCAGGTGGACAGCAACGCATCCCTCATCGGCGGGGTGGCGCCGACGGTGCGGGTGCCACTCGACAGGGATACCCTGGCGCGGGCGATGGCCGGGGAGGACGTCCACCTCGCTTACGCGGTTGACTGGCTCAAAGCAGAGGCGATGGCCGGGAGCGCGGAGCACTCCCCCCTTCCCACGCAGAAAGCAGCGGCAGCCAGGGTGGTCCCGCTCGCGGCGCTTGCGTTCATCGTGGTTTGGCACGGCCGGCGATGAGGGGATAGGAGGCCTTCTCCTTTTCCAGCTTCCGCTGGAACGGGACCGATCACGCTACAAAAAGGAGTTTTCCGGGTGCCGGGACACCCCTATTGGTATTCGAGCGGCTGGGTCTCTTTCGGCAGCCCGCCCTTGAAGTGATGCCGGATCTTCTGGTAATACTCTCGCACCCGCTCGTTCATCGTCGCATGCACACTCTCCCGTGCCCGATCAAAGTGCGTCTGGCTCACTACCGTAGCGCCTTCCCGCATGGCGAGCATTGCCGCTTCCCGTGCGAGCGCCTCGAGGTCTGAGCCGACAAAACCCTCGGTGTCGGCCGCCACCCTCCTGACAAGGTGTGAGCGCACCGGGTCATCGAGGGTTATCTTCTCGCGGGAGAAGAGCTCGACAATTTTCTTTCGCCGGAGATAAGGCTTGAGACCTTCTTTGTCGTCCGGCGTGATCGCAGCAAGGTGCTCCCTTATCCCATCGAGACTCACCTGCCGGTCTGCTCCGATAGCGAGAACCAGGTCTTCGAGATCGCTCTCGGAGAAACCTCCGGTCATCTCAACAAGTTCATGCATGGTCGAACCCTCGATCGGCATGTAACGGGTATGGATGCTGAGGATCTTCTCCCTGTCCTCCCGCCCTGGTTCGCCGATGTAGACGAGCCGGTCGAACCGCCCAGGTCGCAGCAGTGCCGGATCGACCATATCAGGGCGGTTTGTCGCCCCCATAACCACCACGCCCCGCAGTTCCTCGAGCCCATCGATCTCGGTGAGGATCTGGTTCAAGACGCTCTCGGTGACATGCGACTCGGTGCCGCCGCCACGGGCAGGAGTGAGGGCATCAAGTTCGTCAAAGAAGATTATGGACGGTGCCACCTGCCGGGCCTTCTTGAAGACCTCACGAACCGCCCGTTCGCTCTCGCCGACCCATTTGGAGAGGAGCTGGGGACCCTTTATCGGTACAAAGTTTGCCCCGCTCTCACTGGCGACTGCCTTTGCAATGAGGGTCTTTCCCGTCCCCGGCGGGCCGTAGAGGAGGACGCCCTTTGGAGGCTCTATACCCAGATTCTCAAACTGCTCCCGCCGGGTCAGGGGATACTCCACCGCCTCACGGACATCCCGTTTCGCCTCCTCCAGCCCGCCGACATCCTCCCAGGAGACGTGCGGGACCTCAAGGAGAATCTCCCGCATGGCGCTTGGCCCCACCTCGCGAAGGGC
>DAFR01000049.1 GCA_002497965.1 Methanomicrobiaceae archaeon UBA436
TTCAGGTTCAGCTGCCCGGCTGTGAGTTCTCCCTCGCCGGAATGGATTGGCACAGGCAGTGACCGGATCTGGATAACCATCCTGATTGTCTGGTTTGGTAAACTGAGCACGCATAGGTTCGAATTTTCCCGTAGTTTACAATCCGCTTATCACCCACCCAAACCAATATGGTGATGTATGGCACCAAACAGAAGAAGGAGCAGGGACACCATCGTTGTGGTGGCGTCTCTGTTTGTCATCGCCGCGGCGTGCATCATCACCGCGGGTTGCATCGATGATGGATCAACACCCTCTCCAGCACCCAGACTCGCCGGGACTGCCTGGACTCTCGGCTCGTACGTTGCCGGGAACGGCACGCTCGTTCCCGCCCTGCCCGGGACAGAGGTTACAGCCAGTTTCAATGACGATGGCAGCCTTACCGGTTCCGCTGGTTGCAACTCATACGGGACAGTTTACCATATCGAGGGTGCAAACCTCACCATCGAACCGTCAGGCAGCACAGAGATGTACTGCAGTGAACCTCCGGGCATCATGGAGCAGGAAAACCGGTATCTCACCCTCCTGACAGAGGTCTCCACCTGGCGTGTGGAAGGCGATCGACTGATCCTTAGTGATGCAGAAGGCGCCGACCTGCTCATCTTTGCGCAGGCTCCGGAGGTGACGCCTGCACCCTTCACGGGGACACTCTGGTTACTTCAGTCCTACAGCATACCCGGGAAGGAGGCGGTCTCCTCCGTGATCGCCGGCACTACAGTCACGGCCGTCTTCAGCGCTGATGGAAATGTCAGTGGTTCCGCTGGTTGCAATCACTACGGTGGCGGCTACACACTTGACGGGTCGAACCTATCGGTCTCAACGCTCTTTACCACCCTCATGTACTGTGAGGAGCCGGAAGGCGTCATGGAGCAGGAGTCGCGCTACCTCGGCCTCCTCGGAAACGTCTCCACCTGGCGTGTGGAAGGCGATCGACTGATCCTTAGTGACGCAGAAGGCGCCGACCTGCTCATCTTTGCGCAGGCTCCGATCGACCAGGAGTCGTGAACATCCTGCATTTGGTCCTGGGCCGGTTTGCCATCCTACCTGCCCCGGATCGCCGGAAATGAGCAGTGTATCTGAGCAAAGATCCAGGCGTGCCCCGTCCCCCGAAGGACCGCGGTCACCAGCCCATCCATGGTCTGCCCGGTTCCACCCCTGACCAGGTTGCAGGTCACATCGGCCATGACCCAGGCGACCGTCCCCTCGGCGCCGATATGGACGCTGGAGAACTCAAGCGTGACCGTATCCACCTGCGTAAAACCACGTTCAAGGTGCCGGCGTAACGCCTCCTTACCGATCACCTTTTCGCCGGGAACACTCCAGAAACCACGGAAATCGGCGTCGGTGAGCGCCAGGATCCCGCCGGCGTCTTTCCTGCCGGCAGCCTCCAGCAGTCGCTGGAGAACCGCCATGACCTGGTCACGTGTCTGTTCGCTTACTCGCATGAGGTAGGGTCATGTCAAAAAACAGTTATTGGTTTCGAGCAGGTGCAGCGTCCCGGGCAGGGAGCGGTTCATCGCCGGGGCCCCCTGCTGGTTCCCGCCCGATTGTCCGAAGGTACGCGCGGAATTCCTGTGACCTTGTTGTGCGGATGAGGGCCGCAATGCCCCCCTCTGAGGCAACCTCACCCCTGATCACCAGATTGCAAGACTCATAACCGATCGGGATAAAACTGAGCCCCGCCTCCCGCGCCTCCGCGCCCGCGCAGACCCGCACCTTTGCACCGGCTGCCAGGTCCTCGTCCTGATGGGGATAACCAATCCCCTCCTTCTCAAGCCAGGCATCAAGGAGAACCTGTGCCGCCTGGCTCTTCGGGCGGTTGGCAACCCTCAGCAAAGCAAGCCTCTCTGAATCTAATTCACCAGTTGAGGCGATCCCGAGTTCCGTCCTGGCGAGCGGCAGCCGCAGGAGGTTCACGCCGGGTAGATAGCGGAACACCTGGTCGTTCCAGGCGGATTCTGTATCCGGGAGAACAATCGATGCCGCATGACAGGTGTTCGCCCGCAGGGCCAGCACCGCTCCCATCGTCGAGGCGTTGCAGCAGTGGAGCAGGTAGCCAGAATCCTGCAGCCGGTTTCCAAGTTCAGCGACGGCCGGGTCACGCTTCCCGACACAGACAACAGTCCGCGCGACCGTGGCTGATGGAGCGGTGAGACTGACACGCACCACCTCCCCTGCCTCGATCCCCTCGCGCCAGGCAGGGACATGGAGATAACCGTTTGCCCTGACCACCGCCATCTGGATGCCGCCACCCCTTGGGTGCGGTGTTGCCCAGCATGTGCCGTTCACCAGGCCGACCGAGACCGGTACGAACTCATCGAACCCGAGATCTGATGCCAGCCTGCTGGCCAGCCTGGCATCCGTCTCCGCAACGGGCGGGGGTGCAAGCCCCCACCACACAAGCAGGTTCGCGACAACCTCCCGGAGAACGGTCTGCGCCGAAACAGGATATCCTGGCATCCCGAACACCGGTTTCCCGTCGAGATCCGCGAGCAGCACCGGTTTTCCTGGCCTCATGGCGATGCCGTGGAAGAGTATCTCACCGAGTTCGGCGACGGCTTCACGGCAGAAGTCGCGACTGCCCGTCGAAGTCCCTGCTGAGAGGAGGACGAGATCGTTCTCGGCGACCGCTTCGGCCACCGCTTCCCCGACCCGGTGCGGCTCGTCCGGCACAACCCCGTAGCGGCGGCAGGTGGCACCCATACCGCTGAGATAGGCCTCTGCCATCAGGGTGTTTGTCTCAACCGTCTGCCCCGGACGTGGCAGCGTGCCGGGCGGGACAAGGTCGCTCCCCGTCGGGATGATACCGACCCTGACCGCCCGCACCATAACACTGGTTATACCGTAGGTCGCGACTGCACCTATGTCGAAAGGCCGGATCTGGTGGCCCTTCGGGAGTACGAGTTCGCCCGCCCGGATATCCTCACCCGCCCGACGGATGTTCTGTCCCCTGGCGGCAGATTTCCGGATCCATACCCGGCCGTTTTCTTCCCAGGTATCCTCGACCATGATCACGGCGTCAAACGCCGGGGGGAGCACCTCGCCGGTGTTTATGCGGGAATAATTGGTAAGTGTCAGGGGCCGCTGGTCCTGCGCTCCGAGCGTCTCGCCACTCCTCACCGCGTAGCCATCAAACTTCGCGATGTCGACCATTGGGACGGAATAGACGGCGTAGATCGGTTCGGCGGTCACCCTTCCTACGGCGAGTTGCAGCGGCACGCTCTCCGCGCCCCCGGGCGGTGGGAACTTCTGCCGCATGAGCGCAAGCGCCTTGGAAAGCGGTGTAAGGTTCAGGTACCTGTGGGTCATCTCTGGACTCCGTTGATTACTGGTTATTTCGGTTGCGGCCGGTTGTGAACCGCGCACTCAAAGAGCGACGTTTCCTCGGCTGCAAATATATCATCGACACTCTGAGGAGCGGCCAGGAGACGGAAGACAACCTCCTTTTCGGAAGAGGAAACAGCGTAACGTCTACCTTCCGAGCACCTCAGCCGCTGGTTTCCCGGCGTCGCGCCGGTGATACCGATGAGCGCGTCGAGGATGCAGGGGTCGGCTCCTGGCGCGACGACGACACCGGGGTGCCGCAGGTCGCAGTCAAGTATGCGCGTCGCCGCTTCTGCGATCCGCACCCCGATAGCCACACCACGGCAGACATCTCCGTGGTAGTTCACGGCCTCACGGATGAGGCTGGAGCGATAGTCGCGTGGTTCCATCCTCCGGATCTTTTCCGTTCGGTCATGCCCGGCTGCGGAAAAGACACAGTCCCACCCCGGCTGGTAAGGTTTGATATCGATAACAGGTGTCCCATCGATAAGGTCGAGGTGTTCAAGCAGAAGGTATCGGCCTTCGCGCACACCGAACAGTCGCACCACGGAGATCGAGAGGGGGTTTGGCCGTGCCGGCGAACGGAGAGAGAAAACGCCCTTCTCCGGTAAGTCGTCTGAGATCTTCCGTGCGACCGCCTTCAGGACGCTCCTGTCCGCCCGGTGCAGCCAGCAGACCAGTATCAGGTGCGAGTTATCCTCGACACCCTCGAGCCCGGCCACATACCCTGGAAAGATCTCAACCTCCGCACTGACGCCCTGGAGGGGCATATCGCTCCTGGATCGGATGTTTGAATGCACGAGCCCTATAGGTGAGAGTTCCATCTGATGCCTTCTGTGCCGACGGAATTCAGGTCTTCCATCGTTTGGGATGCCAAATCTCAGCAGGTGACCTTCTCATAGTAAGATTGTGACCGGCAGTCGCTGCAGACACCGTTGACAAGCATGTTGTCGGGAACTATCTCGCCGCAGATGGAGCAGACCGCAGATTTCCATGGCAATTTCTGGGGAACCTTCACGCGCACCTGCTCATGTGAAAGGAGATCCCGCCCCGCATCGATGATCTCGTCTATCAGCGCGGTACCACGTGTTCTGGGGTCAAAGAGCGGGTCCTTCGTGTACCAGAGAGCAAACGTAGGATACCGCTGCATCTTATCGCCATCGACGAAGACCCGGACACCGTTCACGTAGGGGGCGTCGGCCGGGCCGTTTAAGGTGATAGCAAATTTCCCGATAGGGATCACGCGGAGGCGATGGTTGCCGGTCGTGCAGTGAGCCATCACCTGCAGAGCGTCAGGCAGGCACTTTGTAGTCTCGCAGACGGCGTAGATCTTCTTGCCCTCAGGCGGCTTCAGGAGTTCCAGGGCGTAGTCCACCATGTAGACACCGACCAGGAGACCCGGCGCCGGGTATGTGTGAAACTCTATGCATCGCCTGAAGTTCTCAATCAACTCCGGAGATGTACCCTTCTCCCTGAGACGCGCCTCGATGTCTTCCCATGTATGATTCAGTCTTGGTTGCACGCAGAGTGTTTGATCATCACCAGTTGTAAATATTTTGTATGAGTAAACTGGATCAAGTATATCCTCTCAGAAATGTTATCATATCGTACCAGTCAGATGTTATTTTGTGGCGCAATCCGGTGGTTCCTGCTGTTAATGTCAGATATAGTGGATTCAGACCGCATAAGATCAACTATACAACATAAAACAAACAGGTATGTTAAAACAATATGTTTAAACTTATATACTATCGAGTCGAGTAAACCTAGTGTGAGCATGTCTGGCATGCTTGGCAACCCACGTTGAATGCAACAACCGGGAGAATGTGAATGACTGATACCAGTGAAAAATTGCGCTATGTTCACACAACCTGCCCCTACTGTGGTGTTGGGTGCGGGCTGAACCTTGTGGTGAGCGATGGCAAGCTTGTTGGGGTCGAACCCTACAAGAGAACCCCCATCAACGAGGGGAAACTCTGTCCCAAGGGAATGACCTGCTGGGAGTTCGTCCAGAGCCCTGATAGGTTGACAAAGCCGCTCATCAAGAAGAATGGAGAATTTGTCGAAGCGACCTGGGATGAGGCGCTCGACCTCGTGGCCTCGAAGTTCAAGGAGACCTACGAGAACTACGGGCCGAAATCCCTCGGTTTCCAGGTCTCGTGCCGCACACCAAACGAGGAATGCTACATCATGCAGAAACTCGCCAGGGTGGCCTTCAAGACGAACAACGTTGACAACTGCGCGCGCATCTGCCACGGGCCGTCCGTTGCCGGGCTCTCCCTCTCGTTTGGCTCCGGTGCCGCGACAAACCCATTTGAGGACGTCCTGAACGCCGATGTCATCTTCATGATCGGGGCGAACACCATTGAAGCACACCCGCTGGTCGGGCGCCGGATTGTTCAGGCCAAGAAAGCAGGGAAGACCATCATCGTCTGCGACCCGCGCTACACCCCAACAGCGCG
>DAFR01000089.1:0-6525 GCA_002497965.1 Methanomicrobiaceae archaeon UBA436
TCGAAGGTGAGGGCGGGGGTGCAGAGATAGCAACAGCGGTGCGTGAATGGGCTGATTGCCAATCTAAAAAACCTGCAGGGAGTTGAGAGCATCGCCCCCCTCAACGGTAATGGCGGACTCCCAGATGCGGCCTTGACGTGAGGTGGTGAATCGGATCGAAGGTCGAAAAGAACCCTGCAGCCCGAATGAGGCTCACCTGATCCTGAAGGCAACCCTTTTCCCCTGCTGCGGCAGAAGTCTGGTAATGCATGCCCCCCTGAAGTTCACCAACCACCGTATCGAGGACTACGCGCTCAAGGTGACCTATCGCCCGGAGGAAAATGCGGGAAAGGTGATCTACAACCTCTCGGTTATCGAGAGCCGCGACCTTGAGTTCGCAATCTCCATCATGAAGGAGGCGCACCGGCAGGGCATCACCATCAGCGACAGGCTGCTCATCGCCGGTCCGGGAGAACAGGTTGATGGCTACACCGTGGCTGAAGGTCGAAACGCCATATGCACGATCTGCAGCATCACCTTTGATGCCCTCCTCATCCAGCGCGGGATTCCGCTCAACCCCATCGGTGGCGGGACAGTCGAGATCGAAGGGAGGACACCCCGCCGGTTCACAAGCATGATCCTCTACCGCGACACCACCCTCGACCCCCTCGAGGTCCTGATATCCCAGGAGATAACGTCGATCCTGGGTGTAATGCGGCATGGGACGGGAAACATACTCGCAAACATCCGGGAATGCCATATGGAGGCCGAGCACCTCCTTGAGACGGCTCTTGACGAACTTTCCGGATACGGTTTCTCCGGGATACTGGACGTCGGTGCTCCAAATCTTCCACTGCTTGGTGTCCCGGTGAGTCCGCAGTACCTGGGTGTGGCATTCGTCGGGGGCACGAACACCATGGCGGCGCTCAGGGAGGCAGGAAAGCCTGTGGTGACCCGAGCGCTCAAGGGATTGATCGATATACAGAAGATGGGTTATCTGGCTGATTATTGACCACAGTCATTGCCCATTCCTTGACTGTGGTGATATGCCGCTGCACGAAGAGGAGAAGCCCCCCCGACTCCGAGTAGAGAGCAGACGGCTGGCCGTCAACCTCTCCCACCCAGACCAGCGCGCGGGCGTCATCCACCAGGAAGACGCCTGACCTCTCGTAGGGCAGCAGTTTCCCCGGAGAACTTGCCAGAGGCAGGAGACGGAGCCTGAAGCGGGACGGCATGTTCCCCTCATCCTGCCAGGCGGTGATGATCTCAACCTCCACCGCGTCTGGAATGGATTCAAGCAGGGGGAGGACGGTCTCGTGCAGGAGATCCCGGGTCGCAAGCACCTCCACGCTTTTTTCCGCGCTGCGGAAGAGATCCGCAAGCCGGGTCTTGATATTCTCCTCGCCGTAGATTGTCCAGATCAGCTCGCGGGCACCCCGGTCTATCAGTTCTTTTTCCCGGTAGAAGATCTCAAGGGCTTCCCGCGCGCTCTCCGCATCGCTCCTGATCCTGCGCATAAGGTTCTCTATACCCTGTGCAGGGGGGACAGCGTCGAAACGCTTTGGCATCGTGTGGGAGACAATGACCAGTTCTTTCTGGACGAGGTGGTCGAGAACCGGGTAGACGGATGCGCGCGGCACACCTGAGATCTCGTGAACCTCCGTCGCCGTTGCGTCCGCAACTCTCAGAAGACCTATATATACCAGGGCTTCGTACTTCGTAAGACCCAGAGATTTCAGCGACTCGATCAGGGTGGCAGGAACTTCCTGGGAAGCCGTCATTCCATCATGTATATATACAGTTTGGCAATAAATGTTGTTGTTAACATAACAACAGGGTGAAGAGATGCGTTTGCAATACATACCCATCCTGGTGCTCCTGCTGGCACTCCTGGCCGTTGCGCCCGGCTCGGCGCAGGGCGTCAAGTACCTCTACGGGAGCCCCGATCTCTCTGCATCGATCGCCGGCACAAACGAGTTTGCACCCGGGGATGAGACCCCGGTCACGGTCACCATATCCAACAGCGGCCTGAATACCGTCAAGATCGCCGTCCCGTCGATGCCTCCAGATGACCAGCCGAACACAGCAAAACTGGCCACCGTGGCGCTGAAGAGTGGAGATGCGCCGTTCACCGTCAAGACAGACCCGCAGTTTGTGAGCGACATCAGGGGCGGTTCATCTGTGGTTGCCACATTCAACGTGAAGGTAGCGGACTCGGCAAAACCCGGCACATACACGCTGCCGCTCGAGGTGACCTACACCTATATGGAGACGATGGATGATTACACCGACGTACTCCGCTACAACTACATCAAGAAGACCGTGACCCTGCCACTCGAGGTTCGTGTCACCCCTGACCTCAGGGTCGAGGTTCTTGACGTGCGCACTGAATCGCTGAACGTCGGCACCGAGGGCTACGTCTACATGACCATAAAGAACGTCGGGCACGGTATTGGTGAGAATGCTATCGTAAAGATCGCGAGAAGCGGAACAAGCCCCCTCATCCCCACCGACGGCAGCGCCTACATCGGGACGTTTGAACCGGGAGAAACGGTTGACGTGAAGTTCAAGGTCTCGGTTGCCAACACCGCCGAAGAGCAGTCCTACCCCCTGGATGTTGCGGTAACCTATGAGAACTACGAAGGTGAGACGGTGACATCAAAGGCGGTGACGGTGGGGCTTCCGGTCGGCGGCAAGATCGACTTTGAGGTGGTCTCACCGCCCACAACCCTCTACCTGGGTCAGACGAGCGTCCTCGAGGTCGTGTATAAGAACGTCGGGGCGGCGCCGGTCTACAGCGCTCAGGCCCGTATCAGTGCTGTCGACCCATTCACGAGCAGCGATGACACCGCTTACCTCGGCGACCTCACTCCCGGCGAGACTGCAACGGCACGGTTTGAGGTGAACGTCGATACCGATGCCACCGAGAAGGAGTATGGGATCGATTCTGAGATCCGTTACCGCGATGCACTCGACAACAGCAAGATATCCGACACCATAAAGGTGGAGGTTGTGCTCGAGCGCAGACAGGGTGCTTTCTTCACAAACCCCATCTTCATCATCGTCGTTCTGGCTGTTATCATCGGGGCAGGGTATTATATATTCGTGTACCGTAAGAAACACTGATGAACGGCTGCTGGGACGGACCAATACCGGAGCCGCAGGTAAGGACGATCGAGGATATGCGGGATGTGCTTGCAGATCCCGGCTGCACCTCTGATCAACCCCTCTATTTTATGTATCGGGATCTCGCCAGGAGCAGGAGTGACCGGGAGTGGCTCCGGCAGCACCATCTCCGCTACGACATCACCGTCATCCCGGCTCGCGTTCTCTGCGGGGAGTACGTCAAGACGAAGGGGCACTACCACCCCCGGAACGCTGCAGGGGAGTATTATCCTGAGGTCTACGAGGTTCTCAAAGGCAGGGGGCACTACCTCCTCCAGACGTACACTGCCGATGACGTTGTGATGATCGAGGCCTCCATCGGCGAGAAGGTCATGATCCCGCCAGGCTACGGCCACGTGACCATAAACCCCGGAGGGGAGGAACTCGTTATGGCAAACCTGGTCTCCTCGGATTTTTCCAGCGATTACGGCCCATACGTGGAAAGGCGTGGTGCCGCCTACTACGAGATGGAAGGGGGGGCGCTGGTGAAGAACCCTCGCTACCCAGACGCTCCGCCGGTGCGCTGCTGCGATCCGGTTGAGGTTCCGGAGCTCGGGATCAGGAGAGGATGCGGGCTCTACGATCTCGTCGGGCAGCCGCATTCGGTTGCGTTCTTAAACCGTCCCGAAGAGTTCATGGAGATCATGGTCGGTGCTCTCCGGAGAGTCCCGCAGCGGGGGCGTCGCTGAAGGCGATATCGCCTGGATGGCCACTCCCTTGCCACCATCGCAGGAATATGGATAACACCGCCATGATGTATGGGGCCGTGGCCCTGCCGTGCTGCTTGATATTCTCAGAAGAGCCCGGATACGGCCGGTAGACCAGAAAATAGGGATTTCGTTTATTCGGCTGCCGCTTCCGGACGGTTGAAGTATTCTTCCAGGGGCTTTGAACCGCGCTGTGTCACAACGGCGTTGACCTGGACGATATCAGCACTGATCTCGTTGCCGCGCACTGATTTCCTCCGGCGCTCACCCTCCCTCACGGGGTGGAACCCGACACCCCTGGATAGGAGGAGCCTTCTGCGTGCCGGCCCTGGAAGGTCGCGGCGCGCGGGAATACCTGTTCGATCGGAGGCGCCGGTGATCCGGATCCTGTAGCCCGCAAAACCGAGAACACCACCCTCGATCTCCTCACCTATGCGCCTGCCTATGAGTGCCCCTGCGGCGGGACCGGTCGCATCGACCTTGTATGAACGCCCGGTCTCCCGGTCGGATAGAACTATTTTGAACTCTGCCATCTTGACGACTCCTTCAAAACTACCTATACACTTTGAGAATATGGTATTAAAAGACTACCTCTGCGCGGGCTGGAAATCATGAAGTGGTTTCACTTCCCCCAGAAAGGGTTTTCCCGGCGCTTGATAGCGGTGAACTCCTCCAGGGTCTCGCGGAGGTCAGGGCGCAGGTTATCTAGCATCTCGCGCTCGATCACCTTCACATGCCGTTCAGGTATATCAACGTAGAGTTCGTCATCGACATTGATCTGGCGGCCGACTGTTGCCCCATCGATCGAGATCGCCACCTCTTTGCCCGCCTCAGCTTCCTGGATGGTCTCGTTCCTCTCCTGGATCTGTTTGATCCGGCCCACCTTCTTCCCCTCTGGCAGGACAAGGTCAACCCCGCTCTGGAGTTTCCCGCCGAGGACACGAACACCCACCACCGCCGGGTTGCTCTGCCGGAAGATGCAATTTGGAAGGATCCGGATCCTGGCAGGCATGATCACCTTCTCAAACCTCTGCCGCTCGAGTTCCTGTTTCTTCTCCTCCCGCCACTCGATGTAGTCGTCGATCAGCTGGTAGATAACCCCGCCCTCAAATATGCTGACGTGGGACATCGACGTGTCTGCCAGAGCGTCGATCGCGTCCGGCAGGACCGGGGTGTTGAAGGCTATGATCGCGCTGTAGAGGGGATCCCTGATAGTCCCGGCCTCAATGACGTCATGGCGGGTGACCGGGCCAACGGCTGCCCGCATAACCTGGATCTGGTGGCCATCGAGTTCTTTTGATAGAGCTTCAAGGGCCCCGATGGTGTCTGCCCGTATGATGACACCTGTATCCGAGAGTTTCACCTGGATATCCTGGACCTCGTGGCGGACCTGTTCGATCACCTCGTCCCGGTTACCGCCCCGGACGACACGGAGTGGGGAACCTGCTATGACGCCGGCGAGTTTCGGTGCGGCGACCTTTATACCTGCCGCTGCGGTGACAGATCTGACCCGTTCGAACCGCTCTTCGACCAGGATCTCGCTCATCGGCCTGGGCTTTAAGAGGGAACGCACTTTTGTCTCGATGATCTGGTCGTTTCCTGCGACGACGATATCGTCTCCGACCCTGAGTGTGCCGTCGTAGAGGATAACATCGAGTGTCATCCCGAGACCCCGCTCTTCCTTAACCTCAAGCACCGTACCGGCGCCGGGGCCATCGGCGGTGACCCTGAGGCTCCCGGTCATGTAGCGCTGGGCAAGCCCTATCAACATCATCAGGATGTCCGGGATACCCTCGCCCGTGAGTGCACTTGTGGGCACGATGCAGATGTTCCGCGCGAAGTCTGAGACCCGGTCGAAACGCTCGGAGTTGAAACCGAGGTCGGAGAGTTTGCCGACAAGTTCATAGACCCGTGTCTCGAGCACACCCTGGACGCGCTCGTTCTGTTGTGCAAACGTCTTTAAAAATGGCTGCCCCTCATTGACGCGCCAGCCGTGTATGCGGTCGATCTTGTTTGCCGCGATCACAAAAGGCGTCTTGTAGTTGCGAAGAATCTGGAGCGCCTCGATCGTCTGGGGACGAAACCCCTCGTTGATGTCCACGACCACGATCGCCATATCGGCGAGCGCTCCACCGCGCGCACGCAGCGTGGTGAAGGCATGGTGCCCCGGCGTATCTATGAAGAGGAGGCCGGGGACGTTGATGTTGACCCTGCTCAGCGCCCCGCTCATGCGTATTATTGCATCGATTGGAACGAGAGTGGCGCCGATATGCTGTGTAATTGCACCTTCTTCGGTGGATACCACGGATGAGCCCCGGATCCTGTCAAGGAGGGACGTTTTGCCGTGATCCACATGCCCCATCACGCAGACGATGGGCGTTCTGATCGCTGATTGGTTAGCCATGATAATCACCTGCAGTATATTGTGTGGACAAATTAACCCGAAAAGCCCGTGATATTGACCTCGAACTCTCCAGAACCACGCCAGGGTCTGGATTGGTTCTGCTGACAGTTGGGCGTCAGCAGATGCCTGATACTGGTATGTTATAGAGCATGGACCCTATTAACTTGTGGTGGTGAGTGGACAGAGGAAGAAGTTACCGTTCGAGAGGCGCGGAAGACGTGTACAGGGGGAGGGATACCTTAATCAAACCCGACTTCCAACTATTATGAG
>DAFR01000089.1:6554-11808 GCA_002497965.1 Methanomicrobiaceae archaeon UBA436
CGGGTTCGAATCTCGGCCCTGGCCTCTCTTTGTTGTAGTTCTGAGTGTTGCATTCCAGCAGGCAACACGGTTTATCACCCGCTGTTCCAAATGATTACAGAAGAGGGTACACCATGGAGATCNNCGTTCACCAAACTGCATGGAAACGGCAACGACTTCATCCTGATCGATGAATTCGATCAGGAGATCATCCCCGAAGAGATGAAAGGAACTTTTGCAGCGCTCTACTGCGACCGCCGGTTTGGCATCGGTGCTGACGGCGTCCTCTACCTCCAGCCGTCTGATAAAGCGGATATCCGGATGAGACTCTTTCAGCCCGACAAGAGCGAGGCCGCGATGTGCGGAAACGGCATCCGCTGTCTCGCAAAATACGCCTACGACGCCGGTTATGTCAGAGAGCCCTGCACAGTAGAGACCGGGGCCGGGATTGCCCCTGTGAGGATGGGTTATGCGGATGATGAGTTCAGCGCGACTATCACCATGCCAGACCCGGCTTTTGAGCGCAGCGCAATCCCCGCTGTCGGGAAAGGTGATTACCGTGAGGAGATCTGCGGGTTTACCGTTTATGCCGCAAACATCGGTGTTCCGCACGCTGTTATCTTTGTCGACGATATCGATTCTGTAGAGATCGAGATCTTCGCCCCGCCAATCCGGCACCACCCCACATTCCCGGAGGGTGCAAACGTCAACTTTGCCGAGAAAGTCGCGTTCGATAAGATCCGGATCAGGACTTTTGAGCGCGGCGTTGAGTGCGAGACCGCGAGCTGCGGCACCGGCGCCACCGCCTCAGCGGTGGTTGCCCGTCGTCTTGGCCTTGTCGGGGATACGGTGCAGGTGGAGACGAGAGGCGGCCCGCTCGTGATCCGGTTTGGTGAGACTGTTACAATGGAAGGCCCGGCGGAGACAGTTTTTTCGGGCGTTATAACGTTCTGATTCCCTCGCCGGTGATAGCAAAATCGAACGAGAGTCCTTCCGGTCGGGACCGGTGTTTCAGAAGAACCGCCCGCCGGACACTGTCTCTCCTTTCAAGCCGAACTATGGCCTTCGAGAGGTGTTCAAGCGCCGTCCCCCCAAGACCGGCCACACGGTCGCGTTCCACGTCCATGTAGATCTGGTTTGTGATCAGCACGGGGATCTCGTACTTCCTTGCAAGCCCGAGGAGTTTTATCATGTGGTGCGAGAGTTTCCGCAACGCCTCCCGTCCAAGGTCAAGCTCCATCCGGTAGAGGGCTGTCGCCGAGTCCATCACCACCAGGTCCACCGGGGCCTTCCCGGCCTTCTTGAGCAGCGCCTCGGTATCGGCGATCATCGCTCCCTGCTGGGTGAAATCAAGCGGTTCAAAGAGGTACAGCCGTTCCGCGAGTTCACCTGCATCCCCGCCAGCGATCTGCGCAAACCGCTCCACCGAGAACCCCTCGGTGTCGATGTAGACGACCGAGTTCCCTGCCTTAAGGGTGGCCACCGTCGCCATCAGGCAGAAGACGCTCTTCCCGCTTGCCGGTTCGCCGTAGATCTGGGTGATGGCGCCACGCTCCAGCCCGCCGCCGAGGAGGCCGTCAAGGGCCTGGCTCCCGGTGCTGACCCGCTCAGTTTTCATGGGTCGAGCACACCCTGCTCGATGAAGAGGCGGCGGGCGGTTGCCTCCGCCCTTGCGGCAATCTCCCTGAAAGGAAGCCCCGTCTCCCGTGCGCACCGTGCCACCTGCTCATACTCCGCCTTTATGGACGTGATCCTGCCTTCCGACCATCCGCACTTCACATCAATCCACCACTCCTGCCCCCCAAACCTCACCTTAACGCTCTCGATCGTCCGTTCAGCGACTGCACGGTGAACCATCGGGAGGCAGCGTATCCCGAGTGTCCCGAGTTCCCGTGCCATCACCGCCGTGAGATGGCCTGTGGCCGCCGGCGGGGAGATCACCCTGACGGTATGGCCGCTGCGCCCTTTCTTCATCAACACGGGTATGGCGGTTGCATCCCGTGCCCCCTCCTCCATCAGGCGGCCCAGGGTGTAGGTGAGCATCTCCCCCGTCACGTCGTCCACGTTTGTCTCCAGTATATCGATCCGGTCGGACCCTCTGTTATCTTCCTCCGTTTCAAGGAGCATCGCCCGGAGGACGTTAGGTCTTTCCGCCGGGTTTCTGCTGCCCGCGCCATAGCCGACCGCCCGGATACTCGCCGGGCCCAGTTCGTCCGGCCGGATCGTCGAGAACTCGGAGAGGAGCGCGGCTCCCGTTGGGGTGCAGAGTTCCCGTTCTTCGCCCCCGGGAACCATCTGCAGATGAGATTCGGCAAGGATCGCCACCGTAGCCGGGGCGGGGATGGGGAAGATACCGTGAGCTCCGACCGAAAAACCGCGGCCGAGCGCCAGGGGCAGGACAGCGACGCCATCCGGGGCCAGGCTGTGTAGAGCGGTGCACGCCCCCACCACGTCGGCTATGGCATCGTCTGCACCCACCTCGTGGAAATGCGCTCCCGCCCCGTGGATGCTCTCCTCCGCCCGGTGTATCCGGAGAAAGACTTTTCGTGCCATCTCCAGCGCCTCTTTCGGGGCGTCGCTCCCTGCCAGGCGGTCGAGCACCTCATCCAGGGTGCGGTGCTCCGCGGTGGCATGCGTCATCACCTGCACCGCCCGGATACCGCAGCGGTCTACCCGTTCGATTGTCGGCTCCCCGACGACGGAGCGCATGGCTGCCCGGACAGCCTCTTCATCGGCCCCGAGGTCGAGGAGGGATCCGATTACCATATCGCCTGCGGTTCCGTTGAACGGATCGAAGAGAACTACGTTCATGCGACTCCAGTACCTATAAATTCCCGAAATATAAGAACTAGAGGTAATGCCCGAGATATACTTGAAGGTAGATAGCGCTTACCCGGAGGATCAGGGGGCAGGCAAGGCACGGCTTGACCCCGATACCATGCTGCACCTCCGGCTCAACCCCGGAGACCTTGTCGCTATCGAAGGAAAACGGCGCACCGTAGCGAAGGTCTGGCGCGCCATGGTGAACGACTGGCATCAGGGCAAAGTCAGGATCGATAACTTCACCCGGTTAAACGCCGGCGCGAGCATAGGCGACCGTGTCAGGGTGCGAACACTCGATGAGGAGATCGAGGCTAAACGGGTTGTGCTTGCTCCTCCCGAAGACCTCCCCAAGCACCTCCCCGTCAACTACGGCAGCGTCGTCAACAGGCTGATCGACTTCCCGGTCGTCAGGGATGATTCCGTGCCTATCCAGGTGGGGCTGCCATTCATGCAGCCTCAAATTGTCGCTTTCAAGGCGGTGGTGGTCGAGCCGGAGAACGCCGTGATAATCACCAGGAACACAAAGATCGAGTTCTCAGAGAAGCCTGCGGCCGGTTTTGAGGGTGTCAGGAGGATCAGCTACGAGGATATCGGCGGCCTGAAAGATGAGTTGCAGCGCGTTCGCGAGACGATTGAGCTCCCTATGCGCCATCCGGAGATCTTTCGCAAGCTTGGTATCGAGCCTCCAAAAGGCGTCCTCCTCTACGGTCCGCCCGGGACGGGAAAGACCCTCATTGCAAAGGCTGTTGCAAGCGAGAGCGGAGCACACTTCATCTCGATTGCAGGCCCCGAGGTGATCTCGAAGTATTACGGTGAGAGCGAGCAGAGGCTCCGTGAGGTCTTTGAGGACGCACGGCAGCATGCTCCTGCGATCATCTTTATCGACGAACTCGACTCGATCGCCCCCCGGCGTGAGGAGGTGACCGGAGAGGTTGAGCGGCGCGTTGTTGCCCAGCTCCTGACGATGATGGACGGGCTTGAAGAGCGGGGACAGGTCGTGGTGATCGGGGCCACGAACCGGCTCGACGCCATCGACCCCGCCCTCCGGCGTCCGGGACGGTTCGACCGGGAGATCGAGATCGGGGTCCCGTCGGAGGACGACCGGATCCAGGTGCTCCATATCCACACCCGTGGTATGCCGCTTGCTGACGATGTCTCGATCGCCTCCATCGCCCAGCAGACCCACGGGTTTGTCGGGGCGGACCTCGCCGCCCTCGCACGTGAGGCGGCGATCAAGGCACTGCGGCGTTACCTCCCCGAGATCGACCTGGAGGCCGAGGAGATCCCGCCCGAGACCCTCGATAAGATGGAGGTGCTCGGGCGGGACTTCCGCGACGCCCTCCGCGACGTGGGCCCGAGCGCCATGCGGGAGATCCTCCTCGAAGTGCCCCACACCTCCTGGGGAGACGTGGGGGGCCTCGAAGAGGCGAAGCAGGATATCCGCGAGGCGGTGGAGTATCCGCTCACCCAGCGGGAGCGGTTCGAGAACCTCGGTATCGAGCCGCCGAAGGGCGTCCTCCTCTACGGTCCGCCGGGGACCGGAAAGACCCTGATCGCAAAGGCGATTGCAAGCGAGAGCGGCGCGAACTTCGTGCCGGTCAAGGGCCCCCAGCTCCTCTCGAAGTGGGTGGGCGAAAGCGAGCGGGCGGTCCGCGAGATCTTCAAGAAAGCCCGGCAGGTGGCGCCGGCCATCATCTTCTTCGACGAACTGGATGCTCTCGCCCCCGCACGGGGCGGCGGCAGCGAGTCGCACGTGATCGAGAGCGTCTTAAACCAGATCCTCACCGAGATCGACGGTCTCGAGGAACTCCGGGGCGTGGTGGTGATGGGAGCGACGAACCGGCCGGATATGGTCGACCCGGCGCTGCTTCGGCCCGGGCGGTTCGACCGGCTCGTCTACATAGGCGAACCCGGGCGGGACGACCGGGAGAAGATCCTGGCTATCCACACCCGGTATATGCCGATCGAGGGCTCGACGGTGGAAGACCTCGTGGAGCTGACGGAGGGGCTCTCGGAGAACGAACTCGAAGACCTGATCCTGGCCGTCGGGGCCAACCGCCAGGTGAGCGTCGAGGACGTGAAGAGCCATCGCGCTGCAATTCCGCCGAGCGACAACGAGGGGCTCCGGCCCCACCTCCGGAGGAGGAAGCTCGTCGACCTCTTTATCCAGCAGAAGGTGACCCTGGACGACCCCGCACGGGACCGGCTCCTTGCAAAGCTGGCGACCGATGCCGAGGGGTTCGTCGGCTCGGACCTCGAGGCGTTCGGCCGGGAAGCGGCCATGCTTGCCATGCGGGAGGGAGCCTCCCTCGTAAATAAGTCACACTTCGACCGGGCGCAGGAGAAGGTGCACGCGACGATGAACGAGCGGCTGCGGCAGTACTACGGGAAGGTGCAGCAGCACTTCAAGGGCGGGCTGCCCAAAGAAGTGCAGCCGCCGGAATACCAGTAA
>DAFR01000022.1:0-1794 GCA_002497965.1 Methanomicrobiaceae archaeon UBA436
CCGGACGTCGTCGACAAGGATCTCGGCCGCTGTCCCCTGCAGCGTGCCAAGACCCGCATCGCGCAGCTGTTCGAGCGCCTCCCTGGTTGAGACTCCGCTTCGTTCCGCTGCCCAGGCGATCTCGTCAGGGCTTGCGGTATGAATATCCACGCCCGGCGCCTCCTCGCGCACGCACCTGATTAGGTCGATGTAGGAGTCCAGGGTGTAGTCCGGGTGGACTCCGGAGAGGATACAGATCTCGGTGACGTTACGCTCGCGTGCGATCCTGGCCTTCTCCCGCACCGTATCCAGGTCGTCGCGGAACGCGCCAGGGTCATCCGCACCCCGCCCGAAACCACAGAACCCGCAACGGTTCTTGCAGATGTTGGTGACGTGGATGTTCTGGTTCCTGACGTAGGTGACAATGTCTCCGACTTTCCGCTCCCGGAGTTCGTCTGCTGCGGCGGCAATCTTCCAGACGTCCCGACCGCGCGCCGATAGCAGGCTTACAGCCTCCTCCTCGGTGAGTCTGTAGCCGGCAAGAACGTCGTCGAGCAGGTCATTCAGCGAATATGCCATCTTAAGCACTTCTTTTGTGGTTCAGGTTTTATACCTCTTTCTCTTCTCGGCGCGCGAGGATGAGATCGTGGATAATTATGATCAGGATGACGACAGCGGCAAACTCTGGCAGGTGGAGCGGGAGGTAACCTATGAGCGGCACCGCTGCCAGGGCTTTTCCAACGACCCATTCCTCCTTCACCGGTTCGATCACACCGATGCCGGAGATCATGAGGTTTGGCTGGTCGGTGTAGGGGTTGTTATCACCTTTGGTGATGTAGCCACCATGCGGTTCATCGTAGTAGGCCCCGAGTCCCGACTCTATCACCCCCTCTGTGTCGAGGTAGATCATCGCCCGATGGATGATCGGGTGGACGGAGTCGGCGCCGTTTGGCCGGTAGACGATCACGTCGCCGTAGTCCCCGAAAGACGAGTAGCCAATCATCTGACCTTCGGCCCAGGTGACGAGACCCCCGAACCGGTTCTCGTCGACGACAAACACCAGGTCACCCACGTTCATGTGCGGAACCATGCTCTCCGACTCTATCGTGACCACCGCCGGCCAGGTCCCGGCAAAGAGATAGAGGAGAAGGGCGATACCCCCAACGACCGCGACGACCCAGAGGATGTCCCGGGCAAGCGAGATACCGGGGTGATCGCTATCGCGGAACGCCCTCACGGCATTTGCTGCACGCTGCAGCCAGTTTGTAGCCGCCATCTGCTCTAAAGATGTTACCCATCCATCATATACATAGATTCCCAGGCTGGTCTTCTCATCGGTTCTGCAGGGTGAAATGTAAAGAGGGTGTGACGGGTTCTGCCCGCAGATCGCTGGAATTTTGTGGATCTGATGTCAAATCCCTGTCCCTGTCTTCATCACACGGGGGTGTGCGGAAGGGTAAAGCCAATATTCTCAGGGGAGAATAACATGAAGTCCATGCTTGCCAACGCCGAGATCGTACGCCGGTTCCTTGAGACGAAGCATCAGGTCCACCCCGACGTGGTGAACTACATCCGGGAGCAGAACGATCCTTCGCTCATCGACCGGATTGCGGCGGCAGCCGGTGACGCCCTGGTGGTCTCCACCGAGCACATACCGGGTCTCAAGAAGGTCAGGGATGGGACGAGGTTCCTGGTCGACCCTGAGCTTGAGGTGATCGTGGGGAGCGCCGGAAGCAGCGGGAGCGTCAGCGGTCACGAGGACGCCGTTCACTACTTCCGGAACCGCTACAACACCCTATCCTCCATGATCCGGAC
>DAFR01000022.1:1949-4489 GCA_002497965.1 Methanomicrobiaceae archaeon UBA436
TTTCGAGGAGGCCGAACGTATACTCCCTGACGATGTGATCGGGGTCAAGGGAAAACTCTCAGGTGATGGGGGGCTCCTCTTTGCCGAGCAACTCGTCCGTCCGGACGTCCCCATCAACAACGCCCCTTTCAAGAGCGATCGACCCGGAAAGGCTGTCCTGATCTCCGACGTCCACGTTGGGAGCGACACCTTCCTCCAGGATGCCTGGAACCGGTTCGCCGACTGGCTCCAGGACTCAGATGCCTCCTACCTCCTGATCGCCGGCGACCTCGTCGACGGCATCGGCATCTACCCCGGACAGGAGAACGAACTGACGATAAAGAACATCTACGAGCAGTACGACGTCTTTGCGGAGATGCTCTGCGACCTCCCATCCCGGATCCGGATCGTTGCCGCCCCCGGGAATCACGATGTTGTGAGGATGGCCGAACCTCAGCCTGCGATCCCGCAGGAGTTTGCCGCGAATTTTCCGTCAAACTGCACCCTCGTCGAGAATCCCTGTCTGCTGAACCTCCAGGGCGTCCGCGTCCTGATGTATCACGGCCGGTCGATAGACGACATGATCGGGCTCATCCCCGGCGCGAGTTACGAGCGTCCCGGCGAGATCATAGTTGAGATGCTCAAACGCAGGCTTCTCGCAGCCCCTTACGGGATGCGGACACCGATCGCAGCGATGAAGACCGATCGGCTTGTCATCGACCCGCTCCCGGAGATCCTCCTCACAGGGCACATCCATATCTGCGGTCTCACACGTTACCGGGGCGTTCTCGGGGTTAACGCCGGTACCTGGCAGTCGCAGACGTCGTTTCAGAAACAGATGAACGTCCACCCCACACCGGGGCGGGCTGTTGTCGTCGACCTCCAGACGCTCCAGCCAGGGGTGATCGATTTTAGGTAAACGTTTCATCCGATCTTCCGGGAGTTTTTCCACATCTTTAAAAACGTTGAATTCCTCTCTATATGGTACTCAATCGGAGGAATGCTGAGAGATGGATCTGGTGTATCTGGCGCCCCTGGGTGCTATCCTGGCTCTCCTGTTTGCAGGATACTCGTATTTGAGTATCAGACGGGAGGGCACCGGTACCGAATTGATGCAGAAGATTGCTGCCGCCATCCACACGGGAGCAATGGTCTACCTGAACAGACAGTACCGCGCAATAGCGGTATTTGTTGTAGTGCTTGCCGTTGTCCTGGCACTCGTGATCAATCCTCTCACGGCGGCGTGTTTCGTCCTCGGTGCGGCTCTTTCGGCGACCGCAGGCTACATCGGTATGTTCACCGCAACCGCCGCCAACGTCCGGACGACCAACGCCGCGCGGCGCGGGGTTGCCGATGCCTTCCGCGTCTCTTTTGCGAGCGGTTCGGTCATGGGTATGACTGTGGTAGGGCTCGGTCTTCTTGGTCTCTCGATCGCCTATGTGGTCATCAGCACCGTAACCGGGCTTCCCCAGGCTGAAGTCCTTACCATCGTGACCGGTTTTGGTCTCGGTGCAAGTTCGATTGCCCTCTTCGCCCGTGTCGGCGGCGGTATCTTCACCAAAGCCGCGGACGTCGGTGCTGACCTGGTTGGAAAGGTTGAGGCCGGCATCCCGGAGGACGATCCCCGGAACCCCGCGGTCATCGCCGACAATGTCGGCGACAACGTCGGCGACGTCGCCGGCATGGGTGCGGACCTCTACGAGTCCTACGTCGGCTCGATCATCGCAGCGATGGTCCTCGGCGTCGCCGTCGCGGCCACGCAGTTCCCGAACGCCGACGTCATGAACGTGATCATCCTCCCGCTGCTGATCGCCGCGGTCGGTATCGTCGCGTCCATCATCGGCTCGTTCTTCGTCCGGACCAACAAGACCGAGAGCAGCGCCATCCACATGGCCTTCAACAAAGGTCTGCTCTCCGCGCTCGTCCTGGTCGTCATCGCCACCTACTTCCTGGTGAACCTGCTCCTCGGGGCGGAGTACATCGAGGTCCTCTACGCTGCGGTCGCCGGTCTCATCGCAGGGTTCGCTATCGGCCTGATCACCGAGTATTACACCTCGTTTGACCGGAAACCGACGCTTGCCATCGTCAAGTCGAGCGAGACCGGGGCTGCGACCACCATCATCACCGGGCTTGCCAAGGGGATGGAGAGCACCGTCTGGCCGGTCCTGATCATCTCCCTCGCGATCTACGTCTCGTACCAGGTCGCCGGGCTCTACGGTATTGCCATCGCCGCCGTCGGCATGCTCTCGACGCTCGGGATCTCCCTCTCCGTCGACGCCTACGGCCCGGTCGCCGACAACGCCGGCGGTATCGCCGAGATGTCCCACCAGAAGCCCGAAGTCCGTGAGATCACCGACACCTTAGACGCCGTCGGCAACACCACCGCCGNNCCATCGGCAAGGGGTTCGCCATCGGCTCTGCGGCGCTGACGGCACTCGCCCTCTTCGCTGCCTACACTCAGGCGGTCGGCCTCTCGGTCATCGACATATCGGTTCCGAACGTCTTCATCGGTCTCCTGATCGGTGCAATGCTTCCCTTCCTCTTCTGCTCCATCACGATGA
>DAFR01000022.1:4513-4776 GCA_002497965.1 Methanomicrobiaceae archaeon UBA436
CCGCCAGTTCAAGGAGATCAAGGGCCTCATGGAGGGGACGGCCGAACCCGACTACACCTCCTGCATCACCATCTCCACGAACTCGGCGCTGCGCGAGATGATCCTGCCCGGCGTCCTCGCCGTCGTCGCCCCGCTCGCCGTCGGGTTCGTCCTCGGCACCGAAGCCCTCGGCGGCCTGCTCATTGGCTCGCTCTCATCCGGGTTCCTCCTCGCCGTCACGATGGCGAACGCCGGTGGGGCCTGGGACAACGCAAAGAAGTACA
>DAFR01000022.1:4881-5964 GCA_002497965.1 Methanomicrobiaceae archaeon UBA436
TGATGTCCATGGTCGCGCTGGTCTTCGCGCCGCTGATCCTGGTCATCTAATCCCCTTTTTTCGAGCCCGATATCCTGACGGGCGTCCATACCTTCATCCCGCCTGCAGACAACCAGATAGAGTGTGAACTCCCGGAGTGGAGGTGACAGAGCGCATGTTCCGCATTTATCGCACGGTTGAAGCGGCCCCGGTGCCACGGACGGAGGAGACCGGAACGTTCGAGCCCGGTTCATGGGTCTGCATGATCAACCCCACCGCGGGCGAGATCGAGGAGATCTCCGGGAGACTCTCCATTCCAGCGGACTACCTCCGGGCAGCGCTCGATGAGGAGGAGCGCCCGCGGACCGAGACCGAAGACGGCGTAACCCTGATCGTCATCGATATCCCGGTGCCCTACCCCGAGCAGACTATCCTCTACACGACGATGCCGCTCGGGATCATCGTTACGTCCGATACCATCGTCACCGTCTGCCTTCGTGACAACCCGATCGTCCAGGACTTCACGAACGCCCGGGTGAAGTTGTTCTACACCTTCAAAAAGACCCGGTTCGTACTGCAGATCCTCTTTCGGAACGCATCCTACTTCCTCCAGTACCTGCGCCAGATCGAGCGATTATCCGACAGGATCGGAGCCGAACTGAATCAGTCGATGCGGAACCGCGAACTGATCCAGTTGATGAACCTCAAAAAGAGCCTGGTTTACTTCTCGACATCGCTTCGGAGCAACCAGATTGTCCTTGACAAGACTCTGACGTTCCAGCCGCTCCGGATGTACGAAGACGACACCGACCTCCTTGAGGACGTCATCATCGAGAACAAGCAGGCGATCGAGATGGCGAGCACCTACTCGACGATCCTCTCGGAGACGATGGACGCCTTCGCCTCGATCATATCGAACAACTTCAACAACATCTTAAAACTCCTCACCTCGATAACCATCATCCTCGCGGTCCCCACGATGATTGCGAGTTTCCTCGGGATGAACGTCCCGGTCCCCCTCCAGGACAACCCGTACGGGTTCCTCATCATCATCATCCTATCCCTGATCGTCTCCTCGCTCCTCGCGGTGGTCATCAACCGGAA
>DAFR01000022.1:5972-6856 GCA_002497965.1 Methanomicrobiaceae archaeon UBA436
GGTCCGCTGGCCGGGATCCGGCAACCACTGTTCTCTTCGCACCTGACGGTGCCCGAACTCCTCCCCCTTTGGGGGAGGCCCACTTCGAAGCCTGAGGGCTTCTCATGCTCGCTTACGCTCGCACTTCGCGTGAGGCAGGTTATCATCCTTCATGCAGCGTGCCGCGCGGACGAGAGTGGTCGACCCGGGGTACGGTGCACCCCGGAGGGCTCCGGCTGGCGTCGGAAATCTGGTGCAGTCGCCCTGGGCACCACAAGGTATATCACCGATCCTACATGATAGATCNNTGTATAATCTGGGGGCGACCGCACGGGAGGAGGCGCCCGGAGAAATTACGCTCCCGGCGGGGACCGGCACCGGCTGCCGGCGACCGCATGTACGGCAGCGCGACCACGGGCCGACCGGTCGGAAAGACGACGGACCCGGAGATCAGCCGCTTTTGCACGGTGTCGGAACCCGGACGGGTAACGGCCGGAGCAATCCGGCATGATTAATCATGTAAGAGTGTGGGAAGATGACAGAGACGTTCGACGTGAAACTGGAAGAGAAACGCTACCTCCCTGACCCCCGGTGCAAGGCGGCAGCCTGGACGCCGGATTACACCCGGGCGTACCAGGACTTCGCGCGCGATCCGGAGGCCTTCTGGGACCGGATCGCCCGTGAACTGGTCTGGTTCAAGCCCTGGGACAGGGTCAGGGAATGGAACTACCCCTACGCAAAGTGGTTTGTCAACGCGAAATTGAACATCACCTGCAACTGCCTGGACCGCCATGTCACCGGCGACCGGAAGGATAAGCCGGCGATCGTCTGGCGCGGCGAAGGGGGAGAGGAGCGGAGATTCACCTATGACGGCCTCTACCGTGAGGTGATGCGGTTTGCAAACG
>DAFR01000022.1:6916-7256 GCA_002497965.1 Methanomicrobiaceae archaeon UBA436
CGATGCTCGCCTGCGCCCGTATCGGGGCCGTCCACTCGGTCGTCTTCGGGGGGTTCGGGCCTGATGCGCTTGCGATGCGGATCAACGACGCGGAGGCAAAGGTCCTCATCACCGCAGACGTTGCCTACCGGCGGGGAAAGACCGTCCCGCTCCGGGAGATCGCCGGCCAGGCGCTCACCCGGACGCCGTGCGTCGAGCGGGTCGTCGTCCTCCGGCGCGAAACCCCGGCCGTCGACCTCGACCCCGCCCGGGAGGTCGACTACGCCGACCTCATGGCCCACGCCGCGCCGGACTGCCCGGCAGAGGTGATGGACTCGGAGGACCCGCTCTTCATCCTCTA
>DAFR01000015.1:0-5965 GCA_002497965.1 Methanomicrobiaceae archaeon UBA436
CGTTCGATCCCGCGAGGAGCGAGGCTGATGTCGTTGTCGAGGAGCGTGACCGCGATGAACTCGCCCGCTGCGGTGACCGGGTGCTCGCACCCGATGGTGCGGCGGTCTTAAACTACGCCTTCGACGCCACTCCGCTCGACCTGGTCGATGCTATCGTCACTGAGGTCGGGGTGTTGCGGCCGCCCTATGCGGAGTCGTTCCGGCTGATAGAGGGGAAACGATGAGTCTCCTTGCAACCGGCGCCTGGGGGCAGGTGATGACCCTGATTGGAGAGGTGACGTTCTTTGTAATCCTGGGGATGCTGCTCTTCGCGGTGGCGCTCGCGTTCCTCACCGTCGCCTCTGTCCGGAGGGGCAAGTTTTACCTGCCGCAGATCCTGATACCGGGCATGGTCGCCATGGAAGGGCTTGTGAAGGCGTTCTGCAAACTTCTCGGGCTGGATGACAGGGATCTCATCACGTTCTTCATAACGCTTCGCAACAGTATGAACCAGAAAGCCTTCTCGGAGATCCCGGTGGAGGAGCGTGCGGTCTTCCTGCCGCAGTGCCTGCGCTCGGCACAGTGTCCGGCGAACCTGACGCCGGAAGGCCTGAAATGCCGGAACTGCGGCCGCTGCCAGGTGGGGGAGAACATTCTGTGGCTTGAAAAACTGGGCTACAGGGTATTCATTGTGCCGGGCTCGACGTTCATAAAGAGGATGGCCAGGAAGTATCGTCCGCGGGCGATCATCGGTGTCGGCTGTCTTGTGGAGGTGAAGGACGGTATAGATATGGCCGACCGGATGGGGATCACCGCCATCGGTGTTGTGAACCTGAAAGACGGTTGTGTGGAGACTATCGCCGACTGGGTGGCGTTGAGGGATGCCGCCCTGCTCGGTCTCGACGCGGCGTCAGGGGGCGTGGACCTTCACGGCCCGGCCCAGTAACTGTTCGGTGCTGACTTTTCCATAGACGTAGATCGTCTCTTCGCTGGTTACGACCCCGGCTTTCACCCCGGGCCGCAGTATGACGTCTCCGCCGGCCTGGATAGAGTGGAGGCAGGCGTTGTCACAGATGGTGGCTCTCTCGAGCACCCGGAGCGGCCCTTTGATCCTGGCGTCGTGGCCGATGATGGCGCTCTCGGCCTCGACAAACCCGCCGACGGTGGATCCGGGGCCGAGTTCAAGCCGGCCGCTGACAATCATGTTCCCCCAGATATGCGTCCAGGGGGGAGTGATAAAATTCCCCTCTATCTTCACGTTCCCGTCAAAGAAGGAACCTTTAGGTGCTATGTACGTGTCCCCGTGCCGGTAAACCTTCATGGAGATCTCCCGGCTAACAACTCTCGTCCATAACCAGATAAAATTATCAGCGATTGTCAGCGCAACAGGACGGTAACCTGCCGGAAGGAGAGCACCGCCGGAGACCCAGAAAGCCTCCGTCGCCGGCGCCGTGAGAGGGTGACGGAGAGGCTGTGGCGATTGCACCTGGAAAGCCGTGTTACGGGGGGAAACTGAATCCTGATGATGGATTCACGGGGACGGTCCTGATGCTCTGCCGCGGCAGTGTATGATGATAGCCACCGGATACCGTGTCCGGGGGACGGAAGCAGGATTTCGGTAGGGTGTTCACATCGAGCCGTGGAGGTGCTCATCCTACCCGTGGCACTGTATCGATGGGATATCGCCCCTGTCTCGACGTGTCATCCGAATACCTCTCTCGCTGGAAACACCCCCGCTCAGATAACTGCGGCAATTGCAAACACGGCGAGCGCAGCAAACATCCCCGCCCGGAGTATGGATGTTGCCCGGGACGCACGGACACAGTCCGGTCGCGTGCAGGCCGCCCCTCTGGCGGCTCCGGCCAGGATTACTATATCCACAATCGCGATGCCGGCAAGGTAGAACCCGCCCCACCATCTGCCGAAGGGGAGGAGGCTTACCGCCACGGCACAACAGGCGCAGGCAAAGGCGAAGATCCCCGTCCGCCGTATGCCTATGATCATGGGGAGGGTGCGTGCGCCGCCCGCCGCATCACCCTCGACGTCCTCTGCATCCTTCAGAACCTCCCTTGCCAGGGTTGCAAGCAACGTGATCGCCGCAAGCGAGAGGTTGCTGATGAGCCCGAAGACGCCTGCAAACGCCCCGCCGAAGAGGAATACGCTGGCTGTCAGGTAGGCGACGGCGACGTTTCCGATGAGAGGGGTGCGTTTCAGCCGGGCGGCATAGGCGACCAGGATGACCGAGTTGATGAGGGCTATGGCAAGGCAGAGCGGTGTCGTCAGCGCGGCAAGCACGATCCCGGAGAGGAATAGAGCCAGGGCGTAGGTCTTTGCAGCGCCGGGGCTGATCTTCCCGGCCGGGAGAGGGCGATCCGGCCGGTTGATCCGGTCGATATCGATATCGAATATGTCGTTTATGACGTTCCCGCCGGCGGTTATGAGCGCAACGATAACGGCGAGGAGGAGCGATGGCACCGTGAGCGTTCCCGTGGTGATGAGGTAGCCAAGGAGCGCGGTAAGCCCGGCAACTATGGCGTTGTGCGGCCGGGTAATCCTGAGAAAGGCTGAAGCGCTCATCATCGAGGAGTCAGGTTCACCCCTGCGAGATAAATAACCCGGTTATTTGCAACGGTGCAGGACGGCCGCGCGCTCGCAGCGGGTATACGTGAGAGGATCCTCGAGCGTGATCCGTCATGGGAGGGGGTATCCTCTCTCCCGGCATCTCTGGCTGAACGGTTTTACGTCGGCCACACCCACGCCGCCAGGGTCAGGAAAGTCGGGCGGGCAAGTGCGTGGCGATTGACCGGATAGCCGGTGCCATGGGGAGCAGGAAAGGGATCTCGGTGAGGGTGTTCACGTTGACGGCAGAGAGAGGATCCCTCTCATGGCAGTGCATCTATTGGATATCGCCCCGTGGGGGAGGGGCTGACGGGGAGAGGGGGATGGAACATCCCCCTCCCCTGTCTCCTGTGTCTCTGGTTGAACGGTATTCGTGGAAACACCCCCGCCTCTCTCCTATTACCGGGATACCATTTCCAGGTGAGACGAACCTTGCAGTTCATGGAGTATTGGAAAAAAGCAACGGGCTTGGGGGGATTCGAACCCCCGACATTCAGCTTAGGAGGCTGACGCCATATCCTGGCTAGGCCACAAGCCCACGCACTGGACTAAGAGTGTTGCCCATGAGAAGGTATAAGGATATCGAGCATCCACGTTTCCCGGAAAAATATGGATCTCGTTGAGGTTGCCGAAGGGAGAACCCGGTTTTTTGTGCCCCGGCAGGACCCGGGCCTCCAGTTCCCGCCGGGAAACGCCCCGGTCTTTTACAATCCGCGCATGGAGTTGAACCGTGACACCACCGTCCTGCTGCTCACACTCCTCCGGCCGCGGGATTACCTCGACGCCATGGGGGCTTCAGGCGTCCGGGGGCTCCGGGTGGCAGGCGAGGCCGGGATACCGGTGACGATCAACGACCGGAGCGAGAGAGCGGCCGACCTGATCCGGCATAACGTCGAGACTTCCGGCCTGGAGATCGAGGTCACCTGCCAGGACGCAAACGCGCTTATGAGCGGGAGAAGGTTTGATGCCGTCGACCTCGACCCCTTCGGGACACCGGCGCCCTTTACCGACTCCGCCGCACGGAGCGCCGGGAACTACCTCTTCGTCACCGCCACCGACACCGCACCGCTCTGCGGTGCGCACCTCCCGGCGGGGATGCGCCGCTACTTCTCCCGGCCAAGGAACACCGAGTACCATGCCGAGGTGGGTCTCCGGACGCTGCTCGGGTTTGTCGTGCGCGAGGTGATCCGCTACGACCGCGGCGTGGAACCGCTCTTCTGTTACGCCCACGAGCACTTCCACCGGCTGCACCTCCGGCTCCGCAGCGGTGCTGCAGCGGCCGACCGGACGCTGGCACGGATAGGCTACGTGATGCAGTGCCCCGGCTGCCTCTACCGGACGGAAGAGGCCGGGATTCTCCCCGAACCTGCAGACTGCCCGCTCTGCGGCGCCCGCCTCGTCGCGGTCGGCCCCCTCTGGACGGGCAGGATCAACGACGACCAGACCCTCGCCGCGATGCAGGAGGCCCTGCCGTCGGTCACAGCCGGAACCGCCCCCCGGATCTCGAGGCTGCTCTCAACCTGCCGGCAGGAACTCGATACATCAAGCCACTACGACCACCACGTTCTGGCAGGATCGCTACGGGTCTCCCCGGCCGGGATCGAGAGCGTGATCGAGCGGCTCAGGTCTCTTGGCTACAGCGCAAGCCGCGCCCACTACTCGGGCACCGCCCTGAAAACAGATGCCCCGCTGCCCCTCCTCCAGGAGGTCATCAGCGGCGGGTGACTATGGTCAGGATGTCGCCGTCAGCGAGCCGGTGGTTGAGCCCGACGCGCTGGGCGTCGTGCTTGGCGGATCTGCCCCAAACCTTTGCGTAACGGAACTTATCCGCAAAGTCGCGGTGGAGACGGTTGCAGACGTCCTCGACCGTCGCCGGGCTCCGGATGATCAGCGGCTCGTCCAGGTCGGCGGGGCCGCCGACCGGTTTCAGGTAGACGCGCATGAACCGCAGGTTATCAAAGATGGCGTCCCTGAGTTCTTCGATGTTGTAGCCGCTCTGCGCAGAGACCATGATCGGGGGCTCACCGAACCTCTCGGTAAGGTTCTCCTCGATCTCCTGCCGCATCCTCTCGTCGACCAGGTCGACCTTGTTGACCGCGATGAACGCCGGGACGTAGACGCGGTTTCCAATCATCGCATCGATGAAATCGTCCTGGGTGACTCCTTCACGGATCAGGACCTCGGCGTTCATGATCTTGTTCTCGGCCAGGATCGAGCGGATCTCCTCTATATCGAGGTCAACGGCACCGACGGTGTTCAGCCTTATCCCGCCGTTGCCGGTCTTCTTGATGGTTATATCGGGCCTCTCCCGGTTGATCCGGATACCTGCATCGTGGAGTTCGCGGAGGAGGACGTCTGTGTGCTGCTGGTTGAAGACGTCGACCAGTATCAGGATCAGGTCAGCGCTCCGCACGACAGCGATGACCTCCTTCCCGCGGCCCTTCCCCATGGCTGCGCCGGCTATCAGCCCCGGGATATCCAGGATCTGGATCTTTGCGCCCCGGTGCTCCATCAAGCCCGGTATGACGGAGACTGTCGTGAAGGCGTAGGAGGCCGTCTCGCTCAGGTTCTCACCGGTGAGACTGTTGAGCAGCGTGCTCTTACCGACAGACGGGAACCCAACGAGGACAACGGTGGCGTCTCCCGATTTCTTGACGGAGTAGCCCTCCCCCCCTCCGGCGGAGGCCATCGCCCGGGCTACAGCCTCATCACGGATCTTCGCGACTTTCGCCTTGAGGCGGCCGATGTGTTTGGAGGTCGCCTTGTTGTAGGGAGTTTTCCTGATTTCGTCCTCGATCTCCCGTATCTGCTCTTCGAGACTGTTCATTGCTGCCGGTATAGGTTAGATGGGAAGCTACTTATGGGTGTCTGTGCCAGAAATCGCGAAGAAAGAAGCCCGGATCAGGCTCAGATCGAGTGGTTGCCGTCAGAAATCAGGACGAGAATGGCGGGACAGGTTTAAATACCATAACAGACAACGTTTTAAGGCACATTGGTGCACTGCGCTGCTATAGTGTAGACCGGCCAATCATGCAGGACTCTCACTCCTGCGACTGGGGTTCAAATCCCCATAGCAGCATTCTGACTTTCGGTCTAAATCCGACATCCTTTTTCCCGCCCCGACCGAAGGCATGCGTATGGAAATGTGCGCCAACACTTTCAGACAGCTCTTTTCCATTGCATCAAGAGCACAACTCCATCAACTGTGGTCTTGCCAACGGCAGGCTCACCGCGTGTGACGCCGACCTGATCCGTGAGTTCATCGCCGAATCGCAGTCCTGCAACAACATCAATGCAGGTCGAACAAACAAGATCGTCTTCACCCTCGTCGGGTGGCGGCGGTTCATCGGGCCATACCTGGAGAACA
>DAFR01000015.1:6053-9418 GCA_002497965.1 Methanomicrobiaceae archaeon UBA436
GACCGAAAGATCCGGCGCCTCAAGATCCCCACCAAAGACACCATGACCAAGGAGGCCGCCGCCCTGGAGACGGTGGCGGCGATGGGGTGGGAGCAGTTTACGATCAAGATGCTGCAGGAGGCGATCGGGCTCTCATACCAGCAGACCTACCGGATTCTCAACGGTTATGCGAGCCGCGGGGCGACCCACTCGGGGCTGCTGGAGAAGTGTCCGGCGGTGAGTTACTTTGATACGATGGTGACGGAGGACGGGGAGGGGTATGCGGTGCGGCGGCGGGAGCACCTCTTCTCGTTTGACCGGGCGGTGTACCGGCGGTGGGTGTTCGGGGGCGGGGACCGGGATGATGGTCCCGGCCCGTCTGATTCTTTCAGCATTTCTGCAGGTTTACCGCGGGATTTCAGCACCGGACGCGAGAGAGAAGGGGGCGGGAATGGTTCTGGATCGCATAGTACTAGTACAGATAGAGAGACGCGTCTCTCTCTTAGTACTCTATTACAGCAATCTACACACCCAGATGCCGGAGCGGGCGCGGGCGCGGGTGCGGGTGTGATCGCCAGAGTGGTGAAAGCGATCCGGCGATGTCGGCGGAACGCGGGGAACGCCGGAAACGGGGGGCGTTGTGCGACCATTTGAATGTCGCCGCATGCCGAAAGGTGCTGAAAGATGGCGGGGGTGCTGATAGGGGGTTGCACGATCCCCTGCCGGGGGTGCTGGACCACACCGAGTTTTCGCGGGTGACGACCGATCTCTGGCGCTGCACCCTCTGCGGGGAGGGGCGGGCGATGTTCGTCTCTGAGGACCGGCGGACGCGGCTGGTGCGGGCGTGGAATGCGGGGAGGGGGATTGTGTGATCCCCCTGGACCCGCTGCAGACGCCAGCGGTGGTGCTCGGGATGATGGGGGCGGTGCTGGTGGCCGGGGCGATCTTTTACGATCTCCACCGCGACCGCCCTGCGGTGCTCGATGTGTATTCTGCATCGGTTCTTGACGGCATGGGGAAGGTGGCCCATAAGCGTCTTTTTATCATTGAGACGGGAGAGAACGGAAACCATACGATACGGCAACCGACCGTGTTTCTTGATATTATTCCAGCACCGGCGGATGCGATGGTGCCGTGCTGGACGCTTCCCACCCACGAGGAGGTGAAGATGTTTCCCTATGCGTCGGGACTCACTGATTTTCTCCATGAGGTCTCGGAGGAGCGGGAGCGCCAGGTTGCCACCATCGCCCGGCATCTCTCCCTCAGTCTGGACGAGTTGATCATGCGGGAGAATCTCAGGCTGATGGACCTGACGGACCGGCAGGCGCAGGGGGATCCCGATCCCATGCTGCCGGCAAATATCCGGAGTTCGGCGATCAGGCTGGAGGATCTCAATCACCGCCTGACGACGCGCCAGATCGAACTCCAGAAGGAGCGGAGCCTCACGCTCGGGGATATCGTGCATTGCGGTCGGGCATAGGTGCTCCCTTACCCTGATCGCGACCGCCCGGAGTATTCAGGGATGCGACGCGATGACGACGTAGAACGAACGGCGGTGGATGCGGTGATAAGGCATGAAGAGGGGGGCTATGCGGTCGAGAGCGTGGAACTTGAAAACCGCGGTTTTGATCTGATCTCCCGGCGGTTCGATCCCGAGAACCCGGGTGTCTCCGTCGATGTCCGCTTTATCGAGGTGAAGGGGTGTGCCGGTACGGGCGATGTGTTCCTGACAGAGAACGAGTACAGGATCGCGACGCGGTTGAAGAACGATTACTGGTTGTATGTGGTGTACAACTGTGCATCTACGCCTGAGGTTCGTCTGATCCGGGATCAGGTCCGGCTGAGATGGAAGCCAGTGGTGACGGTGGAGCACTATCAGGCGGGGAAGGACGCTATTCTGCGGGCGTCTGAGGGGTGATCTGCTTACCCGGTGAAGAAAGACCCAGGTTCTCGAATGGTGATGCCGGGGAGTGTCTCTTCGATTTTCTTGCGGTTGTTCAGGATATGGGTCTTGTCGGCGGTGACGAGACTGACATCCTCCCTTATCCGATTAATCTGTATGAAATATGCGTCCAGTATCACAAGGATGTCTGGTTCGTAGCCGATGGCGGTGATCAGAGCGCTTTTTTGATCCGGGAGATGTGAGTCATAATCCTCGGGGCAGCAGGTGTAACAGACGACCGGGGCTGAAGGGTCGTCGGGACGGCAATCTCTATCCAGTGAATCCAATGCTCCCTTGATGGCGTCGATGATCTCCTGTCTGAAGGTGTCCCGATCTTGTTCTGTTCCCAGGGCACAGTTGCGGAGATCGTCCATGTTCTGCTGCACAAAAGAACCGAGCACATTCTTCTCTTTCTCGTTTTTTAGTGAGAGGGTATACCGCTCGGTGAGTTTCTGGATGGTCCGATCGAGGGTGAAGGGGTCAGGAGAGGCAGGGAGGGATTTTACAAGATAGTTCAGGTATTTTGTTATCGTTCTCCTGAACAGACCAAATACGCCGGTGCATTCCTTATACACCCGCTCGCTCGTATGCCGGAGGAAGCCGTCCTGCTGCATGTATCGGTGAGTGTGATGGTGCTGTCCATCCCATTCGATCCGGGATCCGACAAGGATGTTTGTGTCGAGAAAATGATGGAGGGGGGGCATCGTGGTCCCTCTCTTCAGGAGAGGTAACCCTCGATCAGAGAGGAGAGGATCCTCTTTGAGCGGTCGTTGGCATTCCGGCGGTTTGTAGGGCGGACCGATTCCCGAATGTTTCGGTTAAATGCGTTCACCTCTGAGATCATATTCGAGATGGCCGAACGGTATTCCACTTCCCATTGTTCAAGTTTATTGTCGTAGTACTCGTCGTGTCCTTCGTCCAGAATGCGCACCCCTTTGACAAAGGTGTACCAGATCTCCACAGCGGTCTTACAGGTCGATTCGGTGATCGTGTAGGCGTTATCCTCATTCTTTCTGATGATGTCGAAGGCCTTTCCGGCTCCTGAGACATATGAGGTGAACTCGTCGTTGAACTCTTCGAAGAGCGGTTCCTCGACGAGTTCAGCCTCGCAGTCGTAGATGAGATTTTCCAGGCGGTCGATCTGGGGATTTGTGTCGTCCTCAATGTACCGGTTGAGGGTGGTTTGGCCGACAGGGTGTAATTTGAGATATTCTTCGAAGAGGTTCAGAAAATCCACTTTATAGAGGGGCATGAACTCGTAGGGAGCATCTTCCCGGTAGATCTGGTTGACGAAAGATTCGATGTGATAAGGATCGATATTCCTGACGATGCGCTCGACGATGGCAGAGGCCTCTTCAAGCTCATTGAGGGTATCGGTGAGGTTGGTGGTGGTAAGCATGAGGAGGGAGTTGCCCCTGTGCGTCTCCTCCTCTCTGAGGATGCC
>DAFR01000015.1:9546-10080 GCA_002497965.1 Methanomicrobiaceae archaeon UBA436
CGGGGCGAGAATGATAGATCTGCTGGATCAGGTGAGAGACGACTTCGGACTGAAGCATTGTACCATCATATTCATGAAGTAAATATATAGGGATTTCTTATGCGGGGCGAAATTATCAGATCGAATCGACTATACAATAGAGAATACCAGTCTCTCTTCTGAGAGCACGCAGTCATCCCCTGGTCCAGCGAGGACCATCCACCTCCGGAGTTATACGAATGATCCACTACCCAAAACGTCTCATCGAAGTCGATCTCCCGATTAAGAAAATATCCGAGCACGCACGGCGGGAGAAGTCCATCCGCCACGGCCATATCTCGACCCTGCATATCTGGTGGGTGCGCCGGCCTCTGGCGGCCTGCAGGGCGGTGCTGTGTGCGGCGCGGGAGGAGATGGACGCCTTTTAGAACGCCCTCGACCGGACGAACCGGGACTGTGCCGATCTGCTCATGCTCCGCATCCGCCCTGATCAACTGCGCCGGTCTGGTTCTGGTCTTCCTTGCCGGAAGGTAACTATTCAGGGCACCCGATGAG
>DAFR01000126.1:0-173 GCA_002497965.1 Methanomicrobiaceae archaeon UBA436
CATCAGGTGGCAGCCGTAGTGGACGCCGACTTTTACACCCGTCAGAGGGCGGGTGACGCTCTCGGCGATCTTATCGACACCCACGATCTTGGGGTCATAGTACAACTCTGCAAGGTGCCAGACGTCGATCGAGCCTTTGAACTCCATATCGATCTCTTTGAGCACCTCGTTGA
>DAFR01000126.1:189-3671 GCA_002497965.1 Methanomicrobiaceae archaeon UBA436
TGTGGTTGACTTCCCAGATCGACTTGTAGCAGCCGTTGCAGATGAGGGCGATATCCATGCCCATCTGCTCGGCGAGCACCAGATTCCGGGCCGCCATCGCATACCAGATGTTCAAGTCGATCGAACCGAACGCACCCGGCGCCGGGCAGCAGCTTGCGCCCTTCAGGGGGAGGAGTTCGATGCCGACCTTCTCACTGGTCTTGATGGCCGCCGCCTCGATGCCGGGGTAGCGGTTCGGGGCGACACACCCGAGGAAGAATGCATACTGACGCTTGTTCTCGCTCATGTTATCACTCACCCGCCGACAGTATCCGGTCGGCACGTTCTTTCAGCCCGTAGTGGTCCAGGATCTTCCTGACGCCTGGAAGGTACTCAGGGTATTTGTGCGTTGTCTCCGGTTCCGCGTCGAGACCGAGCTTCTTACGGGCAGCACGGTTTGCATCATTGTTCGGGACGCCGTGCCCCGTCTTGTAGATGAGCTGTACGGTCTGGAGGAAGTTGCGCGGAATGATATCGCGACGGGCGGCAATGTTCCTCATCGCCATGATAGCGTCGGTCGGCGCAAGATCACGTGGACACCGGTCGGTGCAGGTGTAGCAGGTTGTGCAGAGCCAGAGGTCCGGGTCGGTCAGGGCCTCCTCCTCGAGACCGAGGACTGCCCTGCGCATGAACAGCCGGATACGATAGGAACTCCGCGGTGCCGAGGGGCACGATCCGGTGCAGGTGCCGCACTGGAAGCACATGTGGGCGGCCGTCTGCCCGATCTTCTCAACCTCATTGAGAAACCCGGGATTGGTGTCAGAAACGTAGTACTTGCGGTCCCGGAGTTTCTCAGCGAGTTTCTGGTCCTTATAATCTTTCTTCACTGCCATTGACTATCCCTCACGCCTTTTCCGCCTCTTTCAGAACCTTGACCTCAACCGCTCCAGGGGTGGTCTCTTTAACCTTTGATGTCCTGGTGATGAGCAGTTTCTCCTTGATCTGCTTGAAGAGATCCGTATCCTTCTCCTGCATCCGGATAGCCGTCCGCTTAAGGACAATTGCACCCTCGCTTGGGCAGGCATTGACGCATGCGCCGCAGAAGATACAGAAATCCTTGTTGATGGCTATATTAGCCTCAATCTGCCCCTTCATCAGCTTTGCCGGGAGAGGGCTTGGCAGGTAAAGCGCATTGCAGGGGCAGACCTCAACACAGGTCGAACAGCCACCTGGGCACTTCTCGGGGTAGATCTCGATATCCCCTTCAAAGACCTTCTCGACGGTGATCGCCTCTTCCGGACAGGTGTGTACGCACCAGGTGCAGGTGCAGCAGTTGTCCTGCTCGATATCGACCTTGCCGGGCAGTTTGGTGCTGACGAACTCGCGCTCCAGGGTGATTGCATCCTTGGGGCAGGCCTCGACACAGATCATACAGCCGTCGCAGGTAATCTCTTCCCACTTTACCTCGCCTTCGATCTTGGCGGTCTCGGGGGTCGTGGGTTTACGAACAACGGTGATGCTCGGACAGAGCGCACCGCAGATCCCGCAGTAGTCACACTTCTCGGTGTCGACGGTGAACGTCGTCTTGAGCTCAAGTGCTGACTGGCGGGGTTTGCCGGCTTCGTCAGCGCCCTCGAAGACGGGGACGTCCCGGTTGATGGCATCCCGCGGGCAGACCTCCTCACAGATGGTGCAGCGGTTGCACTTCTCTTCGTCGATCTTGGTGACCATGTCGTATGTGGGGAATCCCTCCTTCTCGACGATCGGGAGCCTCTCCTCTCCATCGATCTTGAGCGTCATCGCATTGAAGGGGCACATGATGACGCAGACACCGCAGTAGGAACACTTCTCGGGATCGACGTTTACGGGTTCAGCATAGTCGATCGCACCACGGCGTGTTGCACCAACCGGGCCGAGCGCGATTGCTTCTTCCGGACAGGCGTCAACACAGATGCCGCAGCCCGTACAGGTCTCAGCGTTCAGGATCAGGTTGTTGACCGCTTTCAGGAGCCTCTGCTCCATAATGACGTTCTGTCCTTCCCGCGTTTTAGAATACTTTGGAAACAATGCCATACTCTTGTATCACTCCTAGGCTTCCACTTTTCGGGCTCTCGCCCGGCTTTCCCAGGGTCCTGCAAGTCTTATAACTCCGTAGGGGCAGGCCTCGACGCAAACGCCACAACCGGCGCAGAGCTCCGAATTGAAATCAAGGATAACGGCCTTGCCGTTTACGACCTTGTAGATCTTATCCTTGGCTACCGGACCTTCGGTATAGAGCTCCAGAGCATCGACGGGACATGCCACCACGCAGTTGTTGCAGCCAGTACATTTCTCCATATTGACGTGCAATGCAAATGCCATGGTTTCACGCACCAGATCTGATCGATTAAAAATCGATATGAAAAGAATTGTCAAAGAATATACATAAACTTTCTGAAATTCGGCAGCCTTATATTCGGGCAGCACAGTTATTCACAGGATTTTATAAATCAAACAGATTGCCATGTTGACCAATTCCACCTGGTCTCACCATTAAACCCGTTTCCGGCACAGGAGAAGAGAAATAAAACATAAATATCAGCCTGGTGTTGCTGGTGAAAATTGGTGGGTAAACGCCGACGTTAACAACGATGCCAGAGAACACGCCATCCCATGGTGGTGGAGGGACTGTCAATTCCCCACCTCCCCTGGGGAGATGAGATACGCCGCGCGGTGAGAGCAGCATCCATTTCCCGTACCCGTCGATTCTTCGCCCCCAAGAACAAGGTTGCAACGCAGCCTCGCCCTTAAAAAACCCGGCCCCCTGCGCCCATACCGCTCTACTGAGTCCGGGTGTACCTGTTTGTGCAGGAGTGTGCAACCCGGATCGCCCCATTTTGCCCTTCTCCGTGGTGCTGCATCGTCACGTAAAAAAGAAACCTTATTCTGTCCATATCGTAACATTGTAGCAAACGAGGTGTAATTTATGGAACTGAATGGCGTTACTATAGACGATACCTATGCGGAGGGTTTCCCTACCTGGGTGGCACGGCCGATCATCACCGCCGTCACGGAAGAGTGGGCTTACAAGGCCGCTCTGGAGGCGGTAGGGTTTGCCACCTCGACCATAGGGTGTCCTGCCGAGGCGGGTATCGACTGCTTTGTCTCCCCTGACGAGACGCCTGACGGACGGCCCGGCTATGCTATCCTGATCTGTGCAAGCAAGAAGAAACTCAAAGAGCAGGTCGTTGAGCGCCTATCTGAGTGTGTTCTCACCGCACCGACGACAGCGGTCTTTGACGGCCTTCCGGATCTCATTGACGATGTCCCGGAGAAGATCCCGGTCAAGCTCCACTTCTTCGGCGACGGATACGAGGAGAAGCGTGAGGTCGGCGGCAGGACGGTATGGGCCATACCGATCATGGAGGGGGAGTACATCGGTGAAGAGGAGTTCGGTATCGTAAAAGGTGTTGCAGGCGGCAACTTCTTCATCATGGGCGAGAACCAGATGGCCGCCCTCATGG
>DAFR01000127.1:0-21421 GCA_002497965.1 Methanomicrobiaceae archaeon UBA436
GGCCGCGCCGCGGTATCTCCCGGAGGCCGCAGCGCTCTGTCGGGACGGAGGAACGATCCATCTCTATGACCTGCAGGGGCCGGAAGGGGAGCACCTCCCTCTGATCCGCGGGGTTACCCGGGGCGAGGTCCTCGAGCGGCGGGTCAGGACATACTCTCCGGGAAAGTGGCATGCGGTTTACGATATCACCCTGGAGAGGTAAGGAGGCTATCAAACCAGTACCTTCAGGCTGATCTGCCGGGTTTGATAAGCCTCTCTCCGGACGGATTCCGGGGGTGGTGTGATTCTCCCTTGCTACAGCGTCCGGAAATGGGTTTTTAGTCGGTTCCCGGTTAGAACCGCAGGAGATTCATCTGCGCGCTGGGCACGGCTTTCCAGGGCCAATCGCCACACACTTCCCCCCGGAGAGGGAGCGGCCGTGCGATCGTGGCGTTCAAGGATACTGAAAGGGCATGGTGTCCCGGAAGCCTGAGGAGATGGAGTGTTCATGTTCAGCGGAAGGCGTTCACCGCGGAATGCAGTCGCATGAAAAGAGAGATGGGCTCCGGGGCAGAACTATCAGATGAGTGTATATGAGTGGAACGGAGGGCTCCTGGCAGGCTGAGGCTGGCCGGATTGCCGCGGCTCTTGACGGAGGCCGGGCGCGTGTCGACCTGGAGAGGCTGAGGCCTCCTGTCAACACCTACCTCGTCCGCTCGCTCGATAAAACGGCGCTCCGGTTCAGTCTTCCCGTCTTGCTCACACCGCCGCCAGGCACGGCCAGTCACCCCGGTGCTGACGGGGCGGTCTGGGCGGTGATCGAGGCCGTCAAGGCGGCGGTCCCGGTCGAACCCGCACTCGGCCCCATCGCAGGTATCGGGACGGAGCACCCCGCCCATTGCCAGCAGAATGTGGAACCTGTCACGCTGATCGCCTCACCGGGCGCCATCGGAACTGATCTCTGGCGACCGGGCGATGATAACCGGATCGACTCGCAGGGTCTTCACCTGGTCGTCAGGGGCGCACTCCCTTATCCGGGGCCGCCTGGGCGGGGCACGGAGCGGGAGGTCGCAGAACGCCTGGGTGTGCTCCTTGAGGCCGTCGACCGTGTAGCGCGCCGGGTGCCTGCGGTGGAGATTGCCGCGGCCTGTGCTCTCTCCCTTGACCAGAAAGCCCTCCGCCGCGCCCTGCCGGGGGTGGGGCTTGTTGCATTCATTGCCGATGGCACGCGCCCGGCCCGCCGGTTCACCAGGCTCCGGGGTCACCATCGGATTGCAGGCCCAAAGGAGGGTGTTCACGTTCCTTTCCGCTGTCCGCGGGAACTCGACCCGATCGAGGTCGAACTTGAGGGGAGCGGCAGGGTGGTGACGGGGCTTGGACTCCGGCGCGGGGAGGTCTTCGCGGTTGCCGGTTCAAACGCTGAGGGGAAGAGCACCCTCCTCCAGGCGATCGTTGCCGGCCAGGACGACCACGCCGCCGGCGACGGGCGTGAACTCCTGGTCAGTGTCAACGGGGTTGTGGGGGCGGAGGCAAACGAGCAGGAACTGGTGGGTGCGGATGTCAGCCTCTTTTTCCAGAGCCTCCCACCCGGCCTATCGGGCGATCCCCGCGCGGCCTACGGCCGCGGGAGCGGATCCCTCGTGATGGCAGAAAAGATCCAGGCAGCGATCCGTGCTGCGGCGCCCATCCTCATCATCGACGAGGACCGCGCCGCGACCAACCTGCTGGTCCCCGGGTGCCTTCAGAGAGGTGAGGTGACACCGCTCTCCACGCTGCTTGCCACCAGGCGCCAGGCGATCGGGGATACAACGATCCTGTTTGCCGCCTCCTCGCTCGATGTACTGATAGCGCAGGCTGATCGGATCCTGCTCCTCTCCGGTCATGAGGCGCAGGCGCTCGATCCCCGGGAGTTCCGGCGGCGACTGGACAGGCACCTTGTCGGGGTGCGAGAACTTCTGGCGGCGCAGGAGAGAATGGACGACTGCTGATACCTGCTTTACCGGCGGAAAGGCCGTATTCGGGTATTCAGGACTCGCCCGCGCTGACGACATGAACCGATTCCGGCACAAACGAGACCACCACAAGACCGCCTTCCTGAAGTTCCAGGTTGTCCACCTTCTTCCAGGAGAGGATAGATGAGAGCATAAACCCGCAGTCGACAGTGACCCTGCTGAACGGACCGCGCGGCACGATGGATATGATGGTGCCCTGGAGCGTGTTCCCGCCGGGGTTGCCCACCCCCCTCCCCGCCGGTGCGATCTGCATATCCTCCGGCCTGATGCAGAGGGCGACCTTCTCCCCCGGGCCAAACGACGACCGCGCCCTCACCCGAGTGCTGCCGACATCGATGGAGGCTATCCCTCCGTCTTCCCTGCCCATGACCACCCCTTCCAGTATGTTCTCTATACCAACGAATCTGGCGAGATCCCTGGTCGCCGGGAGGGTGAAGACCTCTCTTGGCGTCCCGACCTGTGCGAACCTGCCGTTCATCAGCACCGCTATCCGGTGAGCGAGCCGTTGCCCCTGGTACATGTCGTGGGTCGAGAAGAGTATCGTTGTGCCGAGTTCGCGGTTGATCCGGATGACCAGTTCCTCTATCTTCTCCACCGAGACCGGATCCAGGTTTGCGGTCGGTTCATCCATAAGGAGAATCTCCGGTTCAATCACCATCGCCCTGGCGAGTGCCACCCGCTGCATCTCGCCGCCGGAGAGTGTCCGTGCCCGCCGCTCCTCGTATCCAGCAAGCCCGACCATATCGAGAGCCCCTCTGACCTTCTTCATGATCGTTCTTCTCTCCACCCCCCGAAACCCGAGTCCGATGGCGATGTTCTCGGCGACCGTCGTGTTAAAGACTGCAGGTTTCTGAAAGACCATCCCGATCGTCCGGCGGATCCTGAGGCTCTGCTCTTTGCCGGCGTGGATATCGATCCCGTTGATCCGGATGGTCCCTGCTGTCGGAGTGTCCAGGAGGCCGACCAGGCGCAGTAGGGTTGATTTTCCGGCCCCGCTCGGCCCGATGACGGCAAAGATCTCCCCGTCCTCAACCCTGCCGGTGACTCCGTTGAGCACCCTCTTGCCGTCGAACTCTTTTGAGACTCCGTCAAGTTCAATCATGGATTCTTGCCCTGTTGCAGCGTTGATATGACGAGATTGACCCCGAGAGCGATGATAAGCAGGACGATCCCGAGAGCGATGGACTGCGGGATGTTGCCCATCGACGTCTCAAGCGATATCGCGGTGGTCAGGACGCGGGTCGAACTCATAAAAGATGACGCCGCTATGTTGCCGCCGACAAGGATGGCCGCTCCAACCTCGGATATCGCCCGACCAAACCCGACCGCGACGGCCGCCAGGATCGCGAAACGGGCTTCTTTCATGATGTTTATAAGGAACTGGAACCGTGTCGCTCCTAGCGAGGTCAGGGTGTCCCTGATGACCGGATCGACCCCCGAGAGCGCGGATATTGTGAGACCGGTCATTATCGGTATGATGAGGACTGTCTGTGCGATGATCATGGCGGTCGGGGTGAAGAGCAGTCTTAAAAACCCGAGCGGCCCGGCGCGGGAGATGAGCAGGAAGATCAGGAGCCCTACGATGACCGTCGGGAGGGAGTATAGCGTCTGGATCAGGTTGATGAGACCCCTTCTACCCCTGAAATTCCCGAAGTTGATCGCTGCCCCGAGCGGGAGAGATATCAGTGAGGCGATGATGGTTGCGGTGAGCGATATGATGATGCTTCGTGCGGCGATGGCCATAACGTCGGGATCGAGTGTGACGATGAGCCTGATCGCCTCGATGAACCCCTCGATGATCTCGTACATGCCCTGCACCTGATCGTGCTACCTAAGCGGCAAAAAACCAGATGATGCCCCGGTCGTGTCAGAGGCATCTTGGTGAAGATAGGGTTTCAATCTCATGCAAAAAGGGGATGAGTTGACCGGATCAGAGAACCGGGTCTTTCACTTCGGCCTCGGTCACACCGATCTTCTCCCAGGCGTCCTTTGCAGCGTAGAAGAGCGGCTGGCCGTACTCCGCGACGCCGAAGGAGGCGATCTCTTCCTGCACCTCATCGGAGATCAGGAAGTTGATCCAGGCTTTTGCCGGCGTGCTGTTGATCTCCGGGTATTTCTCGGGGTTGATCTGCATGGCGGAGTAGACGTTGAGCAGTATATCGCCCTCGTCCACGAGTGTCACGAGGTCGAGGTCACGCTGGTAGGCAAGGAATGTGCCTATGTCTGAGAGGGTGTAGCCCTGCAGTTCGTTTGCCATCTCAAGGGTTGCACCCATGCCGGTCCCGGCCTCGCGGTACCAGTCGCCGGAGCCCTGGATCTCTGTCGAGTAGTTGAATCCGGAGGCCTTCCAGATGGCCTGCTCCTTGGAGTGTGTGCCTGACGCGTCGCCGCGCGAGACAAAGACCGCACCAGATTCACCGGCCATACCCTTCTCGCGTATGGTTGTAAACGCTTCTTCGGGTTCCATGCCCTTTATGCCTGCCGGGTCGGACTCAGGGCCCACGATGATGAAGTAGTTGTAGGCAAAGACGCGCCGGTCGATGCCGTAGCCATCGGCAATGAAGGCATCCTCACGTGCACGGTCGTGCACCATCAGGACGTCCACGTCGCCCCGCTGGCCGTACTCGATCGCTTTGCCGCTACCAGCGGAGATGATCAGGACCTCGGCGTTGTACTCCTCTTCAAACATGGGTTTGAGGTGATCGAGGAGCCCTGTGTCGTAGAGACTTGTCGTAGTGGCGATACGGAGTTGCTGCTTCTCTGCGGGGGGCTGCTCGGTTTCCGTCCCGGTACAGCCGCAGATCAGCAGGATGGCGATCATGACAGCCGCAACGGCGAAGATGATTCTTTTTTTCACCATGTCTATCAAAGATTGGTTTGTGCTGCCTCCATTTAAATAGCCGTGTTTTGTGTTAATTTGCATTTAGTTTAGTTGATATGGTTTTACATCAGGTGAAGTAAATGGGGTATGATTGCCGGGGTCGGAAGGCCGCCTGAGGTCATCCCACCACGATATCGCGGTAGACCCCATTCTCTTCTTCCACATAGAGGATCGCCTCACCTCCGACAAAGGCGGGTTTCGGGAACTTTTTCAGGCTGACGAGACCTTCCCTGACGGCAGCACCATCCCGGGTCATTACCCGGTCGACGCCTGAGGCGAGGATTGCGGCCACGGTTGAGGTTCCGTGCAGGCTTCGTGTAGTCCCTTTCTGGACAAACCGACCGTCGTTCCCCGATGCCGCGAGGCAGACGCCCGCCAGCGCCCCGATAACCCCGTCTTCGGTGCCGCCAAGTCCTTCGAGGAGTATCCCTGCCTGGCGGGCGAGCGTGCGCGCCTCTTCCTGCGTCACGACTTCTCTCTTTGCTGCGAAACCAAAGCGGGTGACCTCCTGTCCCATCTGCCTGTCGGCGGCGAGGCAGATGCCGGGGTCGCTCCCCTCGATGAAGTCGCCGAGCAGCAGTTCCTTGGCTCTCGCGAATAGATCATCGGCCGCAACTCCATTCTCTCTCTCCGGGATGTGTATGACCGCGGCGCTGTTGTGTGAGGTGTAGGGGATGGCAGGATGGAGAAAGAGCTGGTGCCGTGTCACCCCGAAGACCGGATAAGACCGGGAGAGTTCAGCTGCAATCGCGCGTGCGAGTCGCCCGGTGCCCCGGGACTCGCGGGTGTCGGTGTCGTCAATGCCTATATAGATCGTCATTGTTATCGCTCGTCTGTCCTACCGGTCGGTTTAACGCGGGAGGTTACGCCCGGATCAGCGTGCCGACCCGTCCCCCGTTCACGGCCTTTGTGATGTTGCCGGGGGTATGTGCGTTCACCACTTTGATCTCTCTGACGTAAACGGCGTCCCGGAGAAGTTCGACCGCCATCGGTTCGAGCACCATATCCTCCATCTCCATCTCCAGGAGTTCTTCGGCCGTGATCTCCGGGATGAGTTCGGCATCAGGATTCTCGACGGGGTTCTCGGTGTAGAGGCCGTCCACGTTCTTTCCAAGGATGCAGTTCTTCGCGCCGACCACCTCCGCCATAAGGAAGGCGCCGGTATCCGTCCGGTGCGGCGGGATGCTTCCAAGTTTTGGGGGGTGTTCGTAGAGCCCGTATGGCGGTGTGCCCTGAACGACCGGGAGCATCCCGAGCGAGATCAGTGAGGGCAGACTCAGGAGGTCTTCGGTATGGATCCGAACGCCGTTGTATTTCGAGAAGAGGATGGAGATCATGATCGCATTCTGCTCGCTTATCTTGCCCGCAAGTTCCGCAAGCACCCCCGTGGGCATACCGAGGTCGATGCCGACGTCGAGGATGTGGCGGACGCGGGCGCCTCCTCCGGTGGCTACAAGGATCTTCTGGCGCCTGGAAAGTTCTCCGATCTCCTCGATCAGCGGGTATACAACCTCCCGGCCGTAATCGATGACTCCGTGGCCGCCGATCTTGATCACGTTCAGGTCGGGCATGATCCGTATCGTGGAACCACCTGTCCTGCGGAGCATTCCTCGCCTGACCAGACTTTCGCCGCGCAGCCTTGATTCAATCTCAAACCGTTCCGCCATGGTCTTTCCTCCTATCTGTATGATGGGAAAAGGTTAAGTATCTTTGGCGTATATCTACTGCTATACCAATTGGTATGGGGTGAGAGAGATGAAGATCTATGTACGTGAACGCCAGAAGGTTGGCACCGGTGTGAAACAACCAAGGTTCCGCATCGTTGCTATCCTTGAAGAGCAGGGCGAGCAGAAGCACCTGAAGGTTGAGGGGACACACTTCCGGAAGGTTGAGATAGAGCAGATTGCAGAAGATGTGGGGGCGGAGGTTGTATACCTTGAGACGATGCCCGAAGAAGAACGCGGGGAGATGAAGAAAGCAGAGGCGGCGTAACTCTCCGGCCGTCATCTTTTTTTGCAGGGCCATGATAGACAATGTTGCGATCGGATGAGACCAGACGAACAGAACGATATCATCGATGCGGCCATAAGGATCCTTCTTGAGGAGGATCGCTGCATAACCGTCGGGTTTTCCCCTGACGGCATCTCCATACGTTTTCCCACGACCCGTAAACTTGCAGAGTTCCTAGGGATCCCGCATTACTACGTCCTTCCAAGGTTCGGGGAGATGGAGCGAGACGGCCTTATACGCCGGGTGGAGCGGGTTGGTATCTCCACCACAGCAGCGGGGACGCAGCGTCTCCTCTCTATCATGGCGGAGCGATACAGCGAGCGTGCAGAAGAGGTACTTGGCCGGGATATCTTCGCGGTGCTGCGGCAGCGTGCCGGGATATGCTGACCGGTCAGGTAGCAGAAGATCATGGATCTTCAGTGGGTTTTTCCCGGATCCGGTGTCAGGTGCCCCCTTTTTCATGGAAAAGGTGGAGTGTTTGTAGTTCAGATCGTTGGTCACCCGGACTTCGTATGGGCGGCCGGGATAATCCATAACTTCAAAGACCCATCTGACCAGATAGAAGAAGGAGCACCATGGCGGAGAGCACCGGGGCGGAAGAGAGGGGTATCAGGTTCACGCTGGAGGAGGTTGCCGGCGCAGTCGGTGATTTCGGGACGATCTTTCCCATCTTCCTTGGTGTTGCCATCGTCTGCCCTGACGTGAACGTAAGCCATTTCTTCCTCTTCATAGCCGCCTGGTACATCATAGCCGGGTTCTACTACCGCCTCCCGATCCCGATCGAGCCCATGAAGGCCATCGGTGCCATCGTCATCGCCGGAGGGTTTTCCGGTGGAGAGATCGTGGCATCGGGCATCGTCGTCGGCGCGCTCTTCCTGCTGCTCGGGCTTCTCGGCGGCATGACCTGGCTTGCGGATCGGATCCCGAGAAGTGTCATCCGGGGCGTCCAGGCGGGTCTCGCGCTCCTCCTTCTCCGGACGTCGCTTGACTACATCCTCAGCGATGCCCTGTTTGCGTCTCTCTCCATCGGGATCATCCTGGCATTCTTTGTCGCTTCACAGCGCACCCGGATCCCGGACATCTCCGCTCTGATTGTTATACTGATCGGACTTTGTGTGGGTATCATCACACAGGGGATGCCGCCGCTCCGGTTGATACCACTCCCCTCCCTCATCATCCCGCTTCCCTCAGACTTCATAGCCGGCACCTGGGAACTTGCCATACCACAGATCCCGCTCACCCTGACAAATGCCATCCTCGCCACATCCCTCCTCACAAACGACCTCTTCCCGAAGAGGGGCGTGGACCCCGACCGGCTCTCCCGGACGATCGGTGCCATGAACCTCATCTCGACACCGCTTGGAGGGTTCCCGATGTGTCACGGCGCCGGGGGGCTTGCCGCCATGTACCGCTTCGGTGCGCGAACCGGCGGGGCAAACATCATCGCCGGCGTTTTTATCCTCATCTTTGCCGTCGCATTCGCCCCGCCGGAGGTGCTGACCCTGATCCCTCTCGGGGTCTTTGGCGCGCTCCTTGTCTTCGTGGCGATAGAACTTGGAAAACACAGCATAAAGACCGAGTCGTATGCCGTCACCGGGGCCATAGCCGTCCTCACCCTGGTGATCGGGCTTACGTTTGCGTTCATTATAGGGATGATCATGGCCTACGTCCTGAAGGCTGAAGTTTCATCACCTCAGGCGGGAAGATGATCGATCCGCACATGGATACAGTCACAATTCTTGGTTTTTTTGCCGGAGCGCTTACGACGCTCTCGTTTGCCCCGCAGGCCATAAAGGCATGGCGCAGCCGCTCGACCGCCGACCTCTCGTTCGCGATGCTTCTTCTCCTCCTGGCCGGAGTCCTGCTCTGGTTCGTCTACGGGGTGGCGAGGGGTGATCTCGCCATAATCGTTGCGAACGGTGCCACCGCCGTCCTCGTCGCCTTCACTCTCGCGCTGAAGGCGCAGAACGGATGACGTGGATCGCGTCCTCTCTTACACGGAGGCTGACCCGAACCCCGGGCGCAATCCCGAGGTCCCGCACCGACCGGCGGGTCATTACCGCCGTCATGTCCATCCCCGCATCCACCAGGATCTCGGCCACAGGGCCGTTCTCGATGATCTGAAAGACCGTTCCGGTCATCGTGTTCGGGGCGTCTGGCCGCCGGCCGTCGTCCACAGCGATGATGAGGTCATCGGCACGGATGCAGAGGCAGACCGCCTCCCCCACTGCAGCGTCTGTCTGCGCCTCAAACCTCAACCCACATGCATCCACAGTTGCACGTCCACCGTCGTTTGCCATCACCACTCCATCCAGGATGTTCTCAACCCCGATGAAAGATGCAACCTCCCGGCTCCCCGGGGCGTTCAGCACAACATTGGCATCGCCCTCGTCGACGAGGCGACCGTCGATGATAACCGCCATCCGGGTTGCAAGCATGTGCGCCTCACGGCGGGAATGGCTCACGTGCACGATCGTGAACCCCTCATCCCGGTGGAGTTGCCGGAGGTCGGCGATTAACCTCTCCTGCGTGACCGGATCAAGCGCTGAGAGCGGCTCGTCCAGCAGGAGGATATCGGGTTTCACAGCGATGGCTCTTGCGAGCGCCACCCGCTGCTGCTCACCGCCCGAGAGGGTTCCGGGGTAGCGGTCCGCCAGGTGTTCGACACCGAACCTTTCAAGGAGGCCGGCGACTCTCTCGCGTCCCTCCTGCCTGCGCACCCCCCGGACGCGAAGACCGTAAGAGACGTTATCGATGACGGTCATGTTCGGAAAGAGCGAGTAGTCCTGGTATACGAGGCCGATCCCCCTTCGCTCCGGGGGCAGATCGGTGATCTCCTTCCCCCGGAGGAGGATACGGCCGCTATCCGGCCTGTGGAGACCGGCAATCGCCTCGAGGAGCACCGTCTTTCCCGCGCCAGAGGGGCCGATGATGAAGTAGTAGTCGCCCCGGTTGATCGAGAGACTGACATCCTTCAGGGAGAACGACCCCAGCCTGAGCGATACCCGTTCAAACGCGATCATCGTACCTCCCCAGGTATCCGGTCAACCTCCGCAGCAGGTAGAACACCCCGAGACTGACCACTATGACCACAAACGCTATGCTCCTGCTCGTGCGGATGCCGGACGTGGTAAACGAGTAGTAGATCAGCGTCGATATGATGAACGGATAGTATGCGATCATGACCACAGCGGCAAACTCCCCTATTGCCCTTCCCCAGGCAAGGATTGCCCCGTTAAACAGATGCCGCAGGCTAAGAGGGAGGGTGACCGTACGGAAGGTGGTAAACGTCCCGGCGCCGAGGGTGCGGGCGACGTTCTCAAGGTGGAGGGGGACCTTCTCAAACCCTTCCCGCATCGTGTTTACAAAGAACGGCGAGGCGACGAAGAGCATCGCGACGACTGTGCCGGGGTAGGCATCCTCAAATGCAAGCCCGATCTCGGCGAGCGGCGCGCCGAGCCATCCCCTCCGCATGAAGAGGAGGTAGACGAGCAGCCCGGCAACCGTGTGGGGCAGGATGAGCGGCAGGTCGACGATGCTCTCGACAACCCCCTTAACCCTGGATGGGGGGGCCCGGGCGAGGACGTATGCAAGCGGTGTTCCAAAGAGTATGAGGAGAAGGACAGCGTTTGCCCCCGCAGAGAAGGTGAGGAGGATCGCTCCGAGCACCCCTGACGAAGCCGCAACCTCGATGAGGTGGAGCGGGTCTGCAAGTTCAGTTATTGTGATGTTTGCGAGCGCAAGAACCGTGAGCCCCACAAGAACCGCACCCAGGATGCAGAACCAGACGATGCAGAGGTCTGCCTGTCGCCTCCCGCGCACCCTCCAGCGGGAGGGTGGCGCATCCGCATCGGCCGAATCGCTCTCTATCTTCATAGGGGGGCTCTCTACTGTTGCTCAATTCCCGGCAAGTTCGCGGACCTTCGCGATATTCCCGGCATCGTCCCGCCGGGCGTCGACCGGCGTCTCGCAGATCAGGGGGAGACGCCGGATCTGCGGGTTGCGGAGGATCTCCCGAAACCCCTCCTCTCCTATGGATCCAAGGCCGATATGCTCGTGCCGGTCAAGCCCGCTCCCCAGGTCACCCTTGCTGTCGTTGAGGTGGATGAGATGGAGGCTGTCAGCGCCGATCCGCTCATCGATCTCCGCAACGACAGCATCGATCCCCTCCGCCGTCCGGAGGTCGTAGCCTGCGCCAAACGCGTGGCAGGTATCAAAACAGATCCCGAACTCCCCCTTATCATCCAGCCCATCGTAGATCAGCGCGAGATCCTCGATCCTCGTCCCAACGCTGTTCTTCTCCCCGGCGGTGTTCTCGAGGAGGAGCATCACCCCCGTATCCCCGGTTTCATCAAACGCACGGTTGATCGCGGCGATGACCCGTTTCCGCCCCTCCTCGATCCCGGCGCCGCGGTGGTGTCCGAGGTGGGTCACAAGATAGGGTATACCGAGAAGGGCGCATCGCCTGAGCTCATCTGCAAGCGCAGCGGCCGATCTCTCATAGATGGCATCGTCTGGCGAGGCCAGGTTCGGGAGGTAGGGCATGTGATCAAAGACCGGGCCGAGCCCCGACGACCTCACCGCCGCCCGGAAAGCCTCGATCACCTCGGCGTCCAGGTCCCTCGCCCTCCAGCCTCTCGGGTTCCGGGAGAAGATCTGAAACGTGTCGCAACCAGCATCGCGGGCACGGTCAACCGCACGGTCGATCGACCCGGCGATGGAGATGTGGCATCCAACCCTCACCATACCGTAGTCTCTCGACCCTCGAGCGTTTAGGCCTTCCCCCGCAGAACTTCCCGGAGCACCGCCGCCCCGAACTCCCGGGTAGCGGCGTTGCCGCCCAGGTCGCGCGTCCGGATGCCTGCATTGAGCACCCGGTCAATGGCCTCCTCGATGACCGCCGCTGATCCAGGGTCGCCTGTATGGGCAAGGAGCATCGCTGCGCTCCTGATCGCTGCGATGGGGTTTGCTATACCCTGTCCTGCGATATCGGGGGCGCTCCCGTGGACGGGTTCAAAGAGCGCATGCCGCTCCCCTATATTGCCGCTCGGGAGCATACCGAGCCCGCCAACCAGGTAGGCTGCGGTATCGGAGAGGATGTCGCCGAAGATGTTGGTCGTCACAATCACGTCGTAGCGCGCGGGGTGCATCAGGATGTCAAGAGAGAGTGCGTCGATGAAACGCGTCGTGCAGGGAACCCCTGCCCTGGTGGCCTCCCTTCTGCAGATATCGACAAACAGACAGTCCGACTTCAGGACGTTTGCCTTGTTCCCGATGGTGAGGTGGCGGCGGGCCGCAGCAAGGCTGCAGGCGCAGCGGGCAATCCGCTCGCTTCCCCGGCGGGATACGACCCGGACGGTGCAGGCACGATCGGGTTCGGTCCACTCGATGCCCGAGTAAAGTCCCTCGGTATTCTCCCGCACGATGACGATATCGACCCCTTCACCACGTATAGGGCGGACGTTTGCGTAGAGGTCGAGAGCCTGTCGGATCTGCAGAAGAACGCTTCTGTACCCCGGATCGGGCGGCGTTGTGACGGCGCCAAAGAGGATTGCGTCCGCCGACTTCAGGTCGGCGATCGTCTCCTCGTCGCAGGCGCTCCCCGTCCGCTCCCAGCGGCCGTATCCCACCTCGACCTCGAAGAACTCGAGATCCGGGCGCACGGCTGCGAGGATCTTGCGGGCGACCGGGACGACCTCGTGCCCTATACCGTCGCCCTCAACAACCGCTATCCCTGTCATATCCTCTTCTCCATGTGGTTGCAACCAGTCTCACGGCCTCAACCATATCCCATGCCGACGCACCCCAGTGGACAACCGCACCGAGAAGGCCGTTCCGGAGGCCGACACCCGCCCGCTCGCTCCTGCAACACCGAGCGATGAAGGGTTCGGCCCTCACAGCCTCGAGCGGGCAGATGTTATTCACCACGGTAACAGAGTCGCCGTAACACTCCTTTATCAGTTCACGCCCCGTCATACACGCTGCGACGCGGTCGCCGGGGCGGAGCCGGTCGGCATCAATGGTGCGCGGGAACCCGGCCGCGCGGCAGGGGTAGACGTCGGCACCGATCTCCCTGATGTCACGGAGATGGTGCTCAAAGACCACTTCGAGGTCGCCGAAGACCCCTGTTCTCTCGAGGTCGGTGAGTGTGGCCGAGAGGTGTGGCCGGGGCGGTGTTATGTCGTAGACGTGGATGTGAAGGAAACCCGAGAGGTCGGGGTCGATGACAAACGTGGTCTGCTCGCCGTAGCCTGAGAATATGGTACACCGGTAGCCTGACCTCATGGCCTCGGTTACCAGGAAAGTTCTGTCCTGGACGTTCACGGGCTCAGGGTAGTGGTAGACCTCATCTCCGGCGGCAAGCACACGGGTGGAGAGCACCGTCCGGAGGAGTCCGGCCTCTTTTGGGTCTGTCTTAACCTCGATGACCTCCGTGCCCCCCGGGGTCTCCCGGACTATGTAGCGTGTGAGGAAGTAGGCCTTATCCCTCCCGCAGGGGGTGCCGTTTGCAACCCCGACAAACTTGCAGTGTGGTGGAAATATCATCGGGATGCCCTCCAGCAGGCTGCAAGCCCGCCGGCCCGGAGGATGGCAAGCATCCTCTCCGAGAGGGGGCGGGCGGGGTAGCGTTTGCCGTCCACCTCCACCCACCCCTCTTCCAGGTCGAAGGCGATGCGGGCACCATCGGTGCAGGGAACCGTGGCCTCGATCACCGGCAGACCGACGTTGATGGCGTTACGAAAGAATATGCGGGCAAACGATTCCGCTACGACCCCGACCACCCCGGCCTCGCGGAGGGCGATCACCGCCTGCTCCCTGGACGAGCCGCAGCCCATGTTCCGCCCGGCGACGATGACCGAACCGGGGAGACGGGCTGCAAGCGCAGGGTCAAGGTCCTCAAAGACGTGTTCCGCCCAGACCGATCGGTCTTTCGTCCGGAGGTAGCGGCCCGCGATGATGAGGTCGGTGTCGATATCGTTCCCGAGGCAGACCGCGGGCCCTGCTCCCTTCATCATGCCACCTCCGGGACGGCAATCTCCCCGGCAAGAGCGCTTGCGGCGGCCGTGGCGACCGAAGAGAGGTAGATCTCGCCGCCCACGCCCATCCGGTTCTTGAAGTTCCTGTTGGCCGTGGAGAGACAGACCTCCCCCTCCCCGAGCACCCCGGCATGCGCCCCGAGGCACGGCCCGCACCCCGGGGGTCCGACCACACATCCAGCATCCACTATGTCAGCGAGGATGCCGGTCTCGATCGCCCGGGAGAGCACCGCACGCGATGCGGGGAAGACCAGGGTGCGGACGGCCGCCTTCTTTCCGCGGACGATACGGGCGAACCGTTCCAGATCCTCGTAGCGGCCGTTTGTGCATGTACCGACGAAGACCTGGTCGAGGCGTGTCCCCGCGATCTCTTCAGCCTCCCGGACGGTGTCCACCCGGTGGGGGACGGCGACGAGGGGCACTATATCATCGAGATCGATATCGAGAGTCCGCTCGTAGCGGCATTCCTCCGGCACCTGCGGCGAGGCTTTAACCCCGTAGTCCGCAAGGTAACTGAGTGTGAGATCGTCGGCGTAGAAGATCCCGGCCTTTGCCCCAGTCTCGACCGCCATGTTGCAGAGGGTCAACCGCCCGTCCATGGAGATCCCTCTAACCCCCTCGCCGGCGAACTCCAGCGCCCGGTAGGTCGCGCCCTCCATTCCCAGGCGGGCGACGTAGGTGAGTGCGACATCTTTTGGCTCTGCGGCGCCGGAGAGATTGCCGGAGAGGTTTACCGCGATCGTCTCTGGGACACGGAACCAGGTGCCGCCCGACGCCCAGATCGCCGCCATATCGGTCGCGCCAACCCCTGTGGCGAACGCTCCAAATGCGCCAGCGGTGCAGGTGTGGGAGTCGGCCCCGACGACGATCATCCCCGGCCGGACGAGACCTTCGCTCATCACCTGGTGGCAGATCCCGCATCCGGCATCCGAGAGTGGTATCCCGGAAACCCGGGCAAACGCCCGAAGTTCGGCCTGGAGCGTCGCTGTAGTCCCGGTGTTTGCCGGGACGATGTGGTCGAAGATCAGGCGGAGACGCTCGGGGCGAGGGAGTCGTTCCACCCCCATCTCGCGGAGCGCTTCCAGCGTGAGAACGCCGGTGCCGTCGTGGGCGAAGGCTATATCGACATCGCGGTCGACGTATGCCCCAGCCGGTGCGCCAAGTATCCGCTCTGATAGCGTGCTCACCGGGCGCCCCCCTCCCTTGCCTTCCGCAGGAGGTCGCAGAGAACCTCGCGTGTGACACAGCATTTCCCCTCACTCTTCTGCTTGACCTGCTCGAGAACCCAGCTCGCCTCCTCGTCGGAGAGTTCGAAGCCGTAGGCCTTTGCAACGTGTTCGAGCGCCTTTCTCCCGGTATGCTTCCCGAGCACAAACCGGCGTTCGCTGCCAACCAGTTCGGGGGGGATATACTCGTAGGTCGCCGGGTCACAGAGGATCGCGGCGATGTGGATCCCGCTCTCGTGGGCGAAGGCGTTCTCGCCGACGATGGGATGCATCCGCTCCGGGGTTATGCCAGAGCATCGGGCAACCAGTCTGGAGATCTCCTGCAACCGGGAGAGGTCGTAGCGTTCGACCCCACCTTTAAAGCGCAGGGCAACGAGCACCTGTTCGAGCGCTGCGTTCCCGGCACGTTCGCCTATGCCGTTCACGGTGGTGTGGAGCTGGAACGCTCCGGCGGCCGCGGCGGTGATGGTGTTTGCCGCTGCAAACCCGAGGTCGTTATGGCAGTGGACGCAGAGCGGAAAGGGCCCGGCGTCAAGGATCCTGGAGACAGCGGAATGGATCTCGAGCGGGGTGAGACAGCCGACGGTATCGGCGAAACTGACAAGGTCAGCGCCGCACTCGATCCCCCTGCGGTACATATCGATGAGAACCGCCGGGTCTGTCCGTGAGGCGTCCTCGGCGGCAAGCCGGATCCCCACGCCGTGGTCGGCGGCGAACTCCACCATACCGAGGGCGTCCTCGATCACCTCCTCCCGCGGTTTGCGGTACTTGTGCCGAACATGGAGGTCGGAGATCGCGACGAAGATGCTGATTATATCCACGTCACAGTCAAGCGCCGCCTCGATATCGGGTTTGAGCGCCCGTGCCAGGCAGCAGGTCCTGGCATCCAGGCCGCTTCTGGCGATGGTCGCGACACATTCTTTCTCGGCCCTGGAGACCACGGGGAACCCGGCCTCGATCACCTCCACGCCGATCTCGTCGAGCGATTGCGCGATCGCCATCTTCTCATCACAGGTAAACGAGACACCAGGGGTCTGTTCCCCGTCTCGCAGCGTCACATCACAGATCTCGATATTCCATGGCAACATGTCGTCCACCCTCCGGGCAGACACCTTCGATCACCACCGTTCGTGGGCCGTCCTCCGGGAGGACAAGCACATGGCGAAGCGCCGTTGCGTCGTCGGCAGCGCAGACAACCGGGTCAGCCCAGGTGATGTAGCGAAGGATCTCGGGGACGGGGTGACCGCCGGTCATCCCCATCCGTCTGTTCGCAAATACGATACATAGAAGCGGAAGTCCACGTTCGTAGACGTCGATGAGGGCGTTTAGCCCCGAATGCAGGAGTGCGTAGTCCCCGATGAGGGCGACCCGCGGCCCGGTCGCCGCGACGGCTACCGACGAACCGAGACCATACGCGGCAACACCGATGCGGTAGGGCGGGTTCATCGCCAGGATGCTGCATCCAGCGTCGCAGATCGCCTGCATCCCGCGCTCTTGAAGGATCCGGAGGGCCGGATGAAACGGACAGTCTCTGCAGAAAGTTCGCGAGAAACCGCGTGTGGAGAACCGCTGCGGCTCCATGGCGGCGTCTGGAGGGGCGAGGAAACGGTGCTCCCGGAGGAAGGGGCGACCCCTCTCTTCGGGGAGTGAGGCGAGCACCCCTGCGTCCGCCGGCGGCGGGTAGGCGATGACAGGGTGGAACCTGTTCAGCGGCGACGACCGGGCCCAGGCAAACATCGCGGCGGTCCGCCGGTCAGCGGCCACTGCCCGGCCGGCCATGGTGAGATCAGGGTCAGCCAGGCTCCCCTTCAGGTCATTCCGCTGGATGGAGGGCTCTGGGACGTCTGTGTCCAGAAGATCGGGGGTGACCCTGAGTATGGCCACCCTGGAGAAGGTCTCCGATGCCTCAAACGCCGCCTCCACGGCAGGTCCTAGCGTCTTGCCGTCAGGTTCGAACACCGGAGCCCACGCCACCTCCCCGTAATACCGGGAGTCTCCAGCGACGTCCGATCCGGTGACACGGATATCGTCGCCGACGACGATCACGACACCTGCCAGGAGCCCCTGGGCGGTTGCGTGCACCAGCGGGTCGGCGCAGGCATTGAGCCCGACGTGTTTGACGATCACAGCAGCCCTCCTCCCGGAGAGTGAGTCGCCCAGGGCGCACTCGAGCGCAACCTTCTCGTTGGTTGTGATGACCGCTCCCGTTAGGGCGGCGACCTCAGATACCGGGTAGCCCGGGACGGTGTAAAACCGGTCGGCGGCTCGGCAGACAGCGCGGGCAAGCGCTTTTGCACCCTTCATGCATCCCTCCCCGGCACAAGGTCGCACCCCGTGCACGCCGCGCACATGGTTAGAGCATGGCGGGGGTCGAGCCCGGCCTCCCGGAGGATCCTCTCGTGAACGCGGGCAAGCGAGAGCAGCCGCTCAGCGGATGGGCGGGACCGGTCGGCAAGAGATGCCGCCGGGGTGAGCGGCCGGAGGATCGGAATGACCCCGCTCCCGGCGAGGTACTCCATCAACCGCTCCAGGTCGTCGTCGGTCTCGCCGAGCCCAACGATGATGTTCGAGTAGACCCTGCCGCGCCCGAAGAGCGACACAGAAGATCTGAGCGCCTCCCGGATCGTCTCCCAGGAGAGTCCGGGGCACATCTTCGCGAAGAGTTCGGGGGTTGCCGCCTCCAGGTTGAACTTCACCTCGGCGACGCCCAGGGCATGGAGGCGTGCCGGGGTTCTCGGGGTCGGGTAGATCGAGACCCCGATGGGGAGGCCAGACGAGCGGAGCGCCGCGACGACCTCCAGGATGTAGGCCTCCTCCTCCTCGATAGAGGAGGCGACGCCGCTTGTGATGGCGATGGCGTCGATCCGGTCCGAGACATCTTTTACCATCCGGACGATCTCATCGATGGTCTTTCGCCGTCCCGGGAGACCTGGCACCGTGCAGTAGCGGCAATGGAATATGCACGTCCCGCTGACCGTGATGTAGGCCTGGCGGGGGCAGTGGAGGGCAGGGGGTTCGAGCCGGCCGGAGATGACCTCGCCGTCTATGATGAGGTCGGCCTCCCCGCCCCCACGGTGAACAACCTCGATGGGGCTTGCATCATCCATTCCTGCCCTTACCCTCCGGCCACCGCCGGCTGTAAAGAAGATCGACCCTGGCGACCCTGCCGAAGGGCCGGCAGCGGAGCGGGAGATGTATTCATCCGCGGGTTCGCCGGAGAGGCGGACGGCGCCCGTCTCAAGCACCCGGGCTTTCAGGTGCTTCCATTCCATAGCGCCAGCGCCTCCTCGTATCGTGTGGCAAACGGGATCGCCGCCGCCGCCCCGATCGCCCCCCGGCCGTCCATGACGATTGAGAGGCGCCTGTCATCGATGGCGGCAAGGTCATCGGGAGAGACCTCGCCGCGTTTTACCCGGCAACCGAACTCCTCAAGCGGTGAAGTGTCAAACCCGCGCCAGACCGCCATTCCGGTCTCATCGGAGAGGGTGTAGTCTTCCAGGTAATCGCGGTAACACCTGATGAGTCCTGCGGGCTCGGAGGTTGCAAACTCGCAGGCGATAGCGACACAATTCTTGGTCCGGTAGGGGACAGGGTAGAGCTGTACTATGGTGTGTGAGAGGTAGCGGGAACGCTCGTCCTCCACGGCACGGGCGATGTTGTGGGCCAGCGTCCAGGTGGCCCCCTCTTCAGCGGTGTCGGTGTCGTCTATACCTATGATCAGCCGTTCACGCCGGGGGAGCCAGATGGTCGAACCCGCAAGGCGGCCGCCGCCGGCAGGGTCGCTCACGCAGCGGATGACCCCGCCTGCTCCGGCGCGGCAGATGGATGCCCCCACGCCCCCACCGCCGAGGCCGCGGTAGGTGATGGAGATCTCATCGTCTTCAACGCAGACGGCGGCAATACCGGCCGGGAAGGTCGAACCTTTGAGGGCGAGATCGGCGCTGCCGGTTGAGAGGATGTAGCGGGTGGTCGCTCCCACGGTGCGGACGGAGCGGACGAGCGGGCTCCTGGCGTAGTGCTGTTTCACCCACATCGCACCGCCGATGCAGTCGAAGAACTCGATGAGTTCAACCTCTTCACCGGTCTCGTCGGTCACCGCCACTATCTGTGGATACCGTATCGTGTACGGATCAGAGAGTCTCTCCATACAGTCCTGCCGCTTCCGCACCTTTGTTGCCCCAGAGGACTGCGCCCAGTGCGCCAATCCGGCCTTTCCGCCCGTTCGAGTCGATAAACCTGACACCCATCCGTGCAGCCTCGGCTTCTGCATCTTCGAGTGCCAGGATATCGGTCTTGACCCTCTTGAGATAGGAGGACTCCTTCTCAAACGCGATCCCGCGGTATACGGCGATGCCTGTATCGTTGCTGACACTCCCCGATTCGATGAAGTCGCGGACGTAATCGAGGAGCGTTTCCACCTGCCCGGGGCGGACAGCGAAGTTCAGGGCCGACCCGACACAGTTGGTGGTCTTCTTCGGGACGGCGGGGTTGAGCTGCACGAGGCGCATGTCAAGGTACTCGACGCCAGGGATTTTGCAGTTCTCGGCGCAGCGGAGTGCAAGGACCCACGTGGCCCCCTCTTCAGCGGTGTCGGTGTCGTCGATCCCTATCGTCACCTTCTCGTAGAGAGGCGATACGATCCGAACGCGGTTGACCCGCGCGCCGCCGATCTTGAGATCCTCCTCGGCCGGGTACTCCGCCCGGATCACACCGGGCGCCTGCGGCAGGCAGGCCGCGACCCCGACTCCCGCACCGGCGATCCCGGCCCAGGTGGTCACCACCTCATCCCCGATAACCTCGACACCCTCAAGTGCCTGGCCGCCGATCTCCCGGTCGGCGGCCCCGAACTTCGCCGGGGACTTGCCCATGCGGGCGAGCATCGTCATCGTCGTCCCTTCAACATCACAGGAGATGGCAGCACCTTTTGCCCGCATCCGGTTCGCCGCATCCCACTCGATAGTTCCTCTGGCCCGGCAGTGTTCGCGGATCTCCGCAAGACCGGATTTCTGGTCGACCATTACGAGGAACTTCATCGAGAACAACGGCCCGAACCGGGCCCGGACTTCATCAGGCGTGAGCGTAATCATGATGTCACCGGAATTATCGTTAACAAAATTATCGTTGATAACGATATTTAAGGGGATCGATCATGAGGGTTGGAACGGCGGGGACCGGGCTTTGGCGGGGGGGTGGCCGGTGAGGGAGGCTCATATACGTGCATGGGTTCCCCGCCGCAGGCGGCGGGTGGAAACGTGGGAGGTCAATCGGATTTTAATTCCGGACGGCTGGTCCATCGTGCCGTCGGTCGGTTGTCACTCACACCTTCGGTGCTCGAACTCCTGCCCTGCAGCCAGTCGTACTCACACATCGTTCTTGGGACATCGCTTACCCCGATGCACGGATTTCGTGGGGATATCGCCACGCACTGCCCCCGCCCTTGGGGCGGGGGAGGAGCGCGAAGCGCGGGTGGGGTGGGGCTGATGAGATGTGTGGATCAGAGCGAGATGGAGACAGGGGAGGGGGAGACCCCCTCCCCGTCAGCCCCACCCCCAATGGCGATAGCCACCACGGTCCACTGCATGAGGACATGCCCGATAAAAAGGGGCGCCCCAGGGACAAGCCGGGTCCGGCACCAGCCTCGTCAGGGTAAGGATGAAGATCAGAACAGGGTTTCAACAGAGCGCGCTATGAGCCGGAAGCTCATAGATAGATGACAATGAAAAACAGTGATGACCGACCCGCCGGTTCTGGCAGATGCTCTGCATACTTGCAGGATGTTTTTCATACCAGCCCTAGGTTGGAAACCTCCGAGGCATTCGAACGCTCCCACCCGCTCGATCCCCGATCCTCACACCCTCAACAACAGGGCCAACCAGACGGCACCCTCAAGAACCGACACAGAAAAAAGAGATTAGAGGTAGTCCGCGAGGACGTCCTTTAACTCGAACTTGAACGGCCCGAGGCTGCCGCCGAAGTTCCCGGCGGTGATGAACTTCACGCCCGGCACTTTGGTTGCCGCACGGATGCCCTCGGCCATCGCGGTCTTGATCGAGTCCTGGTCGACGCCGTCGATGACGATCTCGTAGACCGCCGTGACGCCCTCGGGAACCTTGCTGCCCTCGACCTTCTCTCTCAGCGCCGGGCAGTAGGCCTCGTTGGTGGTTGCAACCATGAACTTGTACTTCTTGCTCCCGACCTTCGAGCCGCTCGCGACGATGCCGCCGGGGAAGGGCGTGATGACACCGCAGACGCCACTGATGGCGTCGACCGCCGCCT
>DAFR01000127.1:21469-23383 GCA_002497965.1 Methanomicrobiaceae archaeon UBA436
ACGCCCTTGACGGCGCCGAACTCCTCCTCACCGATATACTCGCCCTCCATGATCGGGATAGCCCATACCGTCCTGCCGCCGACCTCGCGCTTCTCCTCGAACCCGTCGCCGAAGAAGTGGAGCTTGACCGGGAGCTTCTCGGGGACCTCGGCAACGACGTCGGAGAGGCCGTCAAAGACTGCTGTCGTCGGGGCGGTGAGGATACACTCGGCGAGACGCTCAACGACCTGCTCTTTGAGCTTCTTCTTGCTCGCACAGATCAGGATCGCGTAGCCGGGCCGTCCGTCGGGGGTCTCGTCACCGGGGACGAAGCAGTCGATACCTGCCTCCGCCGGACATCCGATGGTGGAGGTGGCAAAGCCGACGGCCTCCACTGCTGCCTTGTATGCCCACTCCTCGGTGACGGCGGTGATAATGGGCCGTGCCACCCAGGTCGGGAACGCTTCTGCATAGGTATCATCGATAGTAACGCCATTCAGTTCCATGGACAGAATACACCTCGTTTGCTACAATGTTACGATGCGGACAGAATAAGGTTTCTTTTTTTCCCGGGCGTGCGCACCCCGCGCTCCCGCGTGCCATGGGGGATTCAAACTGCGCGGCCCCCTCCACCCACCGATATCCGCATCCCCGGCAGAGTAAACGTAAAAAGAATCGGGTATGGGATCCAGGGACACCCCGGTCTCGCCCCGGTTGCACCTTCCAGGCGCAAAACGGCCATACAGCCCATGCCTGCAGCAGGGACCGGGTTAAGCATGCTGCAGGTTGCCAGATCCACCCGGCGGGGCTATCCTGGATGCGGCAGGGGGACCGCGGGCCAGGATCCGGACGGTCTCTTCCAGACGGGCCGAGGCACCCGGCGCGGAGAGAGGAGAACCGATGGATGCAGAAATGGTTACTACCTAAACCGCGCAACCCGTGACAGGTTCCTGCCGGAAGGAGAAGAGGGAATATACCTGACTCGCGAGGTTATCCGGCCTGATCTCAACACTGCCGGGCAGGATTGGCCACCGATTTTCACCAGAAACAGGGATTTCTGATTTAACAGTTTCGTTTTGCCCTTACGGCAGGAAGTGAATTTAGCAGTGCGATTTTGAACATCGGGTTAACATAACAACTATTTTAATTTATAAAATTTGACAGATAATCATAGTTCTGGAATATAAGACTGCCGAATTTCAGAAAGTTTATGTATATTCTTTGACTATTCTGTTTATATCGATTTTTAATCGATCAGATCTGGTGCGTGATACCATGGCATTTGCATTGCACATCAATATGGAACGATGTACAGGCTGCAATAACTGCGTGGTGGCATGTCCGGTCGACGCTCTCGAGCTCTACACCGAAGATCCGGTAACCAAGGAGAAAATTTACAAGGTCAAAGACGGCAAAGCCGTCATCCTTGACTTTAACTCCGAGCTCTGCGCCGGGTGCGGCGTATGCGTCCAGGCATGCCCTTACGGAGTTATCAAGCTTGAAGGACCGTGGGAGAGCCGGGTGAAAGCCCGAAAAGTGGAAGCCTAGGAGTGAAACTAGAATATGGCATTGTTTCCAAAGTACTCGAAAACGCGGGAAGGACAGAACGTCATTATGGAGCAGAGGCTCCTGAAGGCGGTTAACAACCTGATCCTGAACGCAGAGACCTGCACGGGCTGCGGCATCTGTGTCGACGCCTGCCCTGAAGAGGCAATCGTGCTCGGGCCTGTCGGTGCGACACGACGCGGGGCAATCGACTACGCTGAACCTGTCGACGTCAACCCTGAGAAGTGCTCGTATTGTGGCGTATGTGTCATTATGTGCCCCTTCAATGCGATGACACTCAAGATCGACGGGGAGGAGAGGCTCCCGATTCTTGAGAAGGAAGGATTCCCCACATACGACATGGTCACCGTGATCGACGAAGAGAAGTGC
>DAFR01000127.1:23412-24911 GCA_002497965.1 Methanomicrobiaceae archaeon UBA436
CCCGCATTTGAGGGCGGCGACGAAGCCGGCAAGCCGCGTCAGGCTGCACTGCAGACCAGGACCACGTTTGCCGTCGACACCGAGAAGTGTGACGTCTGCGGCATCTGCGGCGAGCTCTGCCCGAGCATCACCGTCATTCGCAACGCAGCAGACCCCGAGACCGGCAAGATCGAAGGGGAAGTCAAGTGGGAAGAGAGCACCTGCGACGGCTGCATGATCTGCGTCGAGGCCTGCCCCCAGGAGTGCATCACTCTCGAACGCGAAATCATCAGCGACAAGCTGCCCGGCAAGGTGGATATCCAGCAGGACAACTGCTGCACCTGTACCTGGTGCGTCGAGACCTGCCCTCAGGAGGCAATCACCGTCGAGAAGATCTTCGAGGGAGACATCGAGATCAACCCCGAGAAGTGCCCCGGCGGCTGTTCGACCTGTATAGAGGTCTGCCCCTGCAACGCGCTCTACCTGCCCTCCCCCCTCCCGGCCAAGGATATGAAGGGAGAGGTCGAGGCCAACATCGCCATCAACAAGGACTTCTGTATCCTCTGCGGCGCCTGCGTCAACGCCTGCCCGAGTGAGGATGCAATCATCCTGCGGCGGACGGGTATCCGGATGAAGGATAAGGAGACGGACCTCTTCAGGCAGATCAAGGCTAAGCTGCTTGCCCCGAGGACGTCCAAGGTGAAAGAGACCGTCCCCGGAGAGGTCGAGGTCAAAGTTCTGGAAGAGGCGTGAGGGATAGCCAATGGCAGTAAAGAAAGACTATAAGGACCAGAAACTCGCTGAGAAGCTCCGGGACAGGAAGTACTACGTTCCTGACAGCAACCCCGAGTTTATCAAGGAAGTTGAGAAGATCGGGCAGACCGCCGCCCACATGTGCTACCAGTGCGGCACCTGCACCGGTTCGTGCCCCTCGGCACCCCGGAGTTCGTACCGTATTCGGCTGTTCATGCGCAAGGCAGTCCTCGGCCTGGAAGAGGAGATCCTCACCGACCCGGACCTCTGGCTCTGCACCACCTGTTACAGCTGCACCGACCGGTGCCCCCGGAACCTCGCGCCGACCGATGCGATCATGGCGATGCGGAACCTCGCCGCCCGGCGCGACATCGTTCCGCGCAACTTCCTCCAGACAGTCCAGCTGATCTACAAGACCGGCCACGGTGTCCCGAACAACGACGCCAACCGGGCAGCCCGGAAGAAGCTCGGCCTCGAGGAGGAGCCTGAGACGACGCACAAGTACCCCGAGTACCTGCCCGGCATCAGGAAGATCATCGACCATTACGGACTGAAAGATCGCGCAGACAAGATACTGGCAGAGGGTGCGTGAAACCATGAGCGGAAACAATCATCAGTATGCATTCTTCCTCGGGTGCATCGCCCCGAACCGGTATCCGGGAATCGAGGCGGCGGCCATCCAGACCAGCAAGAACCTCGGCATCGACCTCCTGCCCCTGAAGGGCGCAAGCTGCTGCCCGGCACCGGGTGCGTTCGGTTCGATCGAC
>DAFR01000127.1:24972-25210 GCA_002497965.1 Methanomicrobiaceae archaeon UBA436
TGCTACAAGTCCATCTACGAAGTCAACGAAAAACTGAAGCACAACGATGAACTCCGCGACGGGGTCAACGAGGTGCTCAAAGAGATCGACATGGAGTTCAAGGGGACCGCCGATGTCTGGCACCTCGCCGAGCTCTATTACGACCCCAAGATCGTGGGCGTCAAGAAGATCGCCGAGAGCGTCAAGCGCCCCCTGACCGGTGCAAAGATCGCGGTCCACTACGGCTGCCACCTGATGA
>DAFR01000034.1:0-4011 GCA_002497965.1 Methanomicrobiaceae archaeon UBA436
CACTGGGAGGACCGGAACTCGATGGCCTTCTCGATCGAGGCCCGGGTCCCGTTCCTCGACTACCGGCTGGTGGAGTACCTCGCAGGGCTCCCGCTCGACCAGAAGGTCCGCCACGGCGTCACGAAATACGTCCTGCGGCGGGCGATTCGCGGGCTGGTCCCCGACGCCATCCGGTGCAGGATGGACAAGATGGGGTTCGTCACCCCCGAAGAGGTCTGGATGAAGAACGAACTTGCATCCCATATCCTCGCGCTCTTCTCCTCGCCCGAATTCTCCCGGAGGCCCTACTGGGACGCGGAGCAGGTGCTCCGGAACTACCGGGAGTTCCTTGAGGGGAAGAGCGCGTACTCCACCGAGTTCTGGCGGATAGCCTGTGCGGAACTGTGGCTCCGGGGGTTTGAAGAGGGAAGTGCAGTTATCTGAGACGTTGCTGAGCGTGGCATCAGCATCTTCCGGTCGTGGCCCTGGATGCCGCCGGGCGTTCCGTCTGCTGATTGGCCATCGATGGCGCACCGTTTGAATCTATAATTCGGCCTGAAACGACCGGACCTGGTAGCAGGGGGAAGCCCGGGGGTGAGGATGGCGGATGACCGAAACCTCTTTATCGTTGCTGCCGGTGATATGGAAGTATGGTCGATACCTTTCGTATTCCGCCGCTGCTCCTTGCCGTTCTCGGCATTACCCTCGCCTGTGCGTGTCTCGGAAGTGATCCGGACAGGGAAAAACCGGGTTCTAAGGTGATCCATCCTGCCGAGGCCGCCATAATGATCGAAGAGATGAGAGACGACCCGGGTTTTGTCATCATCGATCTCAGGACGGCGGACGAGTTTGCCGGGGGGCACATCCCTGGCGCAATAAACATCGACGCCGCGACCTTCCCAGAACACCTCGAAACCCTCAACCCGGACGGAACCTACGTGATATACTGCCGGAGGGGGACGAGGAGCGCTGGCGTTCACAAGTTGATGAATGAGGCCGGGTTTCGCGAGGTCTACGAGATAGAGGGCGGGATCAGCGCCTGGCAGGCTGCAGGAATGCCCGTGGCAGAGGGCTGAAGAGGGCAGGCCCCGGGCCCACCCCCCCATCCGGCCGTGCATTGGCAGGGGCTGGCGGGAAAAAAAGAGGCAATTTGCCTCAGATTATGATTGCTGCTGTCTTCGTATCCTTCTCCTCGTCGAAGTCGGTGATTGCAACCTCCGTTGAGAGGATCAGCCCTGCAATGGAGGCGGCGTTCTGGAGCGCGAGTCGCACCACCTTTGCTGGATCGATGACACCGTTCTCCATCAGGTTTTCGTAGGTCTCGGTCTTGGCGTTGTAGCCGAAAGCGGGATCGTCACTCCTCTTCACGGTGGCGACAACCTCAGCGCCCTCGACACCGGCGTTCTCTGCGATCTGGCGGAGGGGCTCTTCCAGCGCACGGCGAACTATGGAGACCCCAATTTTGCGGTCGTCATCGAACTGCAACGCATCCAGGTTCTTGATTGCCCTAAAGAGAGTGACGCCGCCTCCGGCAACCACACCCTCCTCGACCGCTGCTTTGGTGGCGTTTAAGGCGTCGTCGATCCGCATCTTCTTCTCCTTCAGTTCGGTCTCGGTTGCCGCCCCAACCTTGATGACCGCGACGCCGCCGCCGAGGTTTCCAAGCCTCTTCCTGAGTTCGTCCTTCTTCCACTCTGAGTCTGTGATGTTGATCTGAGACTCGATCAGGCGCATCCGGTCTTCAAGAGCCTTGCGGTCGCCCTTGCCCCCGACTATCAGGGTCTTCTCCCCGTCGACCCTGACGGTGTGGGCCGAACCAAAGACCTGCCTGGATACGGTCTCCAGTCTCATCCCCTTATCCTCGGATATAACCGTTGCACCCGTGAGGACGGCGATATCCTCCAGGAGCTCCTTGCGTTCATCGCCGAATCCAGGTGCCTTGACCGCGCAGGCCTTGAGTGAACCGCGTATGATGTTTAAGATGAGCGCGGCCTGTGCCTCGCCGTTGACATCCTCGGCGATTATCAGGAGCGGTTTGCCGTCCTGTGCGGCGATCTCGAGGATGGGGAGCATCTGTTTGAGTGAGGTGATCCCCCGGTCGGTGATCAGGATGTAGGGGTTTTCGTATTCGCAGACCATCTTCTCCGGGTCTGTGATCATGTATGGCGAGATGTAGCCCTGCTCAAACTGCATCCCCCTGACCACGTCGAGACTGGTATCAAGGCTCTTTGCATCCTCAACGGTGATTAGTCCGCTGTAGCCGACCTTATCCATCGCATCAGCGATAAGTCTCCCGATCTCCTCGTCGTTGTTGGCCGAGATTGTAGCAACCTGCAGGATCCTGTTCCGCTCCCTGACAGGAACGCTTGTCGACCGGATATACTCCACTGCCGCTGCAATCGCGGTCTCTATACCCCGCCTGACATCGTTGGGGTTGGCGCCTGCGGATATGTTCTTTAGTCCCTCGGTGAGGATGGCCTGTGTGAGGAGGGTTGCTGTTGTGGTACCATCACCGGTCTTGTCCTGCGTGTTCTGCGCAACCTCTTTTACAAGTTTTGCCCCGATGTTCTCGAACTTGTCATGCAGTGAGATCTCTTTTGCAATCGTTACACCGTCGTTTGTAACGATGGGGTTTGTTGGCCTGTCGATCACAACATATCTGCCTCTCGGGCCGAGCGTGATCTTGACCGTGTCTGCAACTTTGTTGACACCGACAAGGATCGCCTTCCGTGCGTCTTCATCGAACATCAACTGCTTTGACGATGCCATACTTTCTCCTCCTCACTCGATCTTTGCCAGAATGTCCTTAAAAGGGACAAAAACATAGGTTTCAGAGTCGATCTCAAACGTGTCCGAGGTGTAGCCACCGTAGAGAACGTGGTCGCCTGGTTTTAGCGGGAGGTCTGATCCGTCATCGCGCCTGCCTACCGCAATAACGGTTCCCTCTTTTCTGGTCTCGCGTGCCGATTCGGGGATATAAATACCGCTCTTTGTAACTTCTTCCTTCTTGATCGGCTTGATAAGAACCCGTTCTCCGATTGGGACAATCTTCATGTTTATCACCTTCAGAGGAACTTTACAAATATTTACGGATGTATGAATATTTAAACCTTATCAAAATTATCGAAATCATTTCGATATTATAGATATGTTTATACGTTCTAGGTGTCATAGACATGGATTAGCGATGGCACCGATGGCGAGGCAGATTACATTCAGGCAGATCGAGAGACCGAGGGGGAGAGGGGCGGAAGAGAACCTTGAATGGCTCTTCAACAGCCTCGGTGTAGGTGAGGGGAGAGACGTTGACCAGGTTGCCAGGCGGATCCTGGCTGCACTCCTCTCCTACCAGAGTGCCGGAGAGGGTGTATCGGTGGAGAGGATATCCCGTGACTTGAACATCTCCAGTTCACGTGTCAACCACCACATAAGAAACCTTGTCGATGCTGGTGTCGTCTACCGCCACAGGAAACGGATCTATCTGCGCGGGAACTCCCTCCAGTCGCTGGTGCAGGAGTTACGCAAAGACGCTCTCCGTGTTCTTGAAGACCTCGAGGCCGCGGCTGCTGAGATTGACCGGTCTTTTGGCCTTGATAAATGACTGGCGATGCCTGAGGTGAGAGCAGCATCCCCGCAAACCTCTCCTGGAGAGGTGTCACCATCGGGTTCCTCTTCCCGGCGCCGATGGCGGTGAGGAAAACCACGGAAAACACGGAAACGCTCCGACGTCCGGGGTTTGGCCCGACGAAGGAAAGACAGTTGGTGCACACCTGTATTGCCAGTAGAGGTTGTCCCGTTCAGGCAACTCAGCGGGAGTTCAGGGCAGGGTGCAATTGCTATGTTCGCTGCCGGGAACCGGACTGTCCTTTAAAAAATGGTCTCAGGCCCTTTTCTTCAGGCTCTCGATCCGTCGGTCTATCATATCGATCATGACCTGCAGCCGCGTCTTCTGGGCTTCCAGCATAGCGATCTCCTCCTCGATGGTGAGTGATTGCATCCATCCACAGGGCCCCTGGCAAGAGCAGCCGTGAC
>DAFR01000034.1:4064-13089 GCA_002497965.1 Methanomicrobiaceae archaeon UBA436
GCGAGGCGATCGCCTCACCAGTACGCCTGGCAGAGGAGAGAGGTAGCCTAGCCGGAAGGACCTGTGATGCGGCCTTGCGGTTAACAGGAACGGCCTGCCCATCAGGGAGATGGGTAGGACAATCTCACGGGCCAAAGACTATCTGTATTTTGCGATTCTGCGAAAAAATTACCCGATATAGGTCAGGTCTTCACGGCCTCTGGCCTCTTCGGTCTCCTGGATCTTTGCTATGATCCGTTCCATCTCCTCGGCGCGCTGTTGCAGAAGGGTATGGTCGACCTTGATCCCGAGGAGGCAGGAGAGCACCGTGAGCAGGTTGTCGGCACTTCTTGGATCGACGATATAGCCGCTCGTCTCGCCCATCAGGCATACACCCTCCATGCCCCGTGCGAACCCGAGGCCGAGCAGAAGGCCTGAAGCCCCGACGATCATCCCGCCGCCCTCAAATGCTCCTCCGGCGCCCTCCACCTCGGAGAGGAGGTGCTCCATGTTAACCGCGGCAAGCACCCTCGGGTTCTCGACCAGGTGGCCAACACCGTAGCCTCCCAGGGTGTATATCCGCCGCACACCAAGATCCTGCGCAATGTCCAGATAGCATTCGGTCAGGATATAATGGCCTTCGGCCGAGGTGCTCTGGAAATCCCCCACGAGAAAGAGTATCGCCAGCCCGTTCTTATCACAACGATAGATCTCATTGTTGACAAGATGTGCGACGCCACGCTCGTCGACCACCACCTGCGGCGGGAAATAGATCGAGGAGATCTCCCCGATCTTCTCGGCCTCAAGTTCATGGATCAGGTGCTCGGCAACAAGTTTCCCAACGTGTCCTATGCCGGGCAGCCCCTCGATCAGGACTGAGGCCTCGATCTCATCATCTCTTGTGAAGGTTACTGTGACGTCTTCCATCTGCGCAGCGTCCTCCTGTAATACCCGTACCTATCCTGTGGTGAAAAACGTGCCGGGTGAGCCGGCCCACATGGCCGACCGCAGACCGGGCAGATGATTGAGAGAGTGTATCTCCCGTCGTGTGGACATCGGCGAATACGACTGCTCATATTATAAAAACCTATCCGGTCTTCTGTTTCCGGATAAACTTTCCAGCGCCACCGGCCCGCTCAACCACACCGATGGCGGCGTTTGCCGCCTTCTCGATTGCCTTCTCGGCCTCCTTGTAATCCGGTGCGGTCACCTTTATCCTGTATTTCGGGGCGCCGATGTAGACCAGATCGATATCCACGTTGTCCATCTTCGGCTGCGCACTCCGTAGCGCCCGGCGGATCACGTTGACACCGTCGGGCCGTGGTGTTGAGAGGATCAGATATCCGCTGATCGTCACCCTTGGAACTTTTACGTTCTCGTTTGCGATGGCTATGAGTGCTCTTTTGACAGGTTCATCCAGGTTCAGCCTCTCTGCAGCCTCTCCGCCTGTGCTGACGATCTCTTCGAATGCGGGGTACAACTGACCATATTCGCGGTATATGGCTTCTTCGATTATGGCCCTGTCCACCCCGGCAGCCTCGGCGGCAAACCCGATCCATTTTGCGGCTTTCTGCTCGTTCTTCCACTCGTGAATCTTCTCACGCCGCTGGTGCTCGTTCACGTCTTTTAACGAGAGATCGATGTGACCACGGTCAGGATCCACGTTCAGGACCTTGCAGACGACCTTCTGCCCTTCACGTACGTAGTCCCGGATGTGCTTAATCCAGCCCCGCGCTATCTCGGAGATCGGTATGAGCCCTCTACGGCCGTTGTACTCATCAAGGCTCACGAACGCCGCAAAGTCCTTGACATCAGAGACTGTGCAGACAACAAGTTCTCCTTCCTCGGGCCACTCTCTCTCGTGCATGGAACGATCACTCAACTACAGCAACAACCTCAGCCTTTATATCGGCTTTTCCGCCACGGGGTTCTGCAAGAACCCGCCCGCAGATGTTACACTCAACAATTGTGCTTGCCCGCTCGAAGACGAGTTGCTCGTTCTCGCAGTCGGGGCACTTTACCTTCAGGAACTTGCTCCTGTTCTCCCTGCTCACCCTGACCATTCTGTTATCACTCCGTAAGTTCGAATTTGCCGATCCTGACGCCGGGGCGGAGATGGGACTTCCCACAGACCGTGCATCTGTATTTGACATTTGTCCTCTTTGTCGGTTTGTCGCCGCCAGGAACCTTGCTGAACTTGCCCATGTTGCCAACCGTGCTCCTGCGTGCCTTCTGGCGGTCGATCCAGTTGAAGTGACGCACTTTGCCCCTCTTAACCTTCACAACCTCGTGAATCTGGTGACTCCTGCAGAACGGGCAGTATGTCTTGAATTTGGACGGCATTTTCATGATATTAACCTCTATTCAATAGATTCGGGTACCTATATTACTTGTTAAGTCTGATATTTAAGCCTATGTTGTGCTCGCAGAGGAGTTCCGCATTCTTTTCGGGGAGGGTGATAATGTCGCCCTCTTCAAGCACGTAGGTTCTCCCATCCAGTCCCATGAACGATTCCACATCGGAGCGCACATGCACAAGGGCGTATGCTGTCAACCCCGGGGTTCTGGGGGTGGGGGGTGACGGTACCGCTGGGGGTTGTTCCATCTCCTCACAACTCACCTCATCGGTCACCCCCTCCCCGGCAAAGAGTTTTGCCTCACCCATGATGAGCGCCTCCCGGCACTCTTCGATGGCCTCAACGATCCGTTTGAACATCGTCCGCTCCTCGGGGAGCATCTTTCGGGTCTCCTCCTTATCGACGTACTCCCCCTCGATCTGCTGGAACGCAAGGTCCAGGATCTGTCTTGTCCGGATGGAGAAGATCTCCTGGACGGTGTCGTTGACGCTGCCGATCGCCTCGATGATCAGGCCCCCCTCCCGGTTTTCCAGGGGGTTCTCAAGGCTGTAGTAGTCCTCCTTGAGTTTCTCGATGTAAGCCCTTGCATTCTCATAGAGACGGGGCTCGATATGTGAGAGCCTTCCCGAGTGCTGCATATCCAGCAGCATCTGCCGGAGTTTCTCCAGGATATCGGTGACCATCATCCACCCCCTGCTATCTCTGCCGTGTTCCTGCAGCATAGATAGATCGCAAGCGCTTCCGGGACTGTCTGGGTCCCTGCCTTGAGCGTGTAGGTGTTCCCGAGCATTGATGCGACGAAGTTTGCCTTAACGTCCACCCGGATATCCCTCTCGCCAAAGACCACCGCGTCCACAAGGGGGTCGAAGTCCTCCAGGTCGTGGAGATCGAGGGGGACGACCCGCATCCCGCTGCCGCCGTGCAGCGATCCCGGTGTCCGGATAAGCCGTTTGATATCGGTCGTGACCGGTTCATCTGCATGCGCACCGGCGTCCCTGAGCCTCTTCTCAAACTCAGGTGATGCCGTGATTGCCCGAACAACCCTGTTCTGCAGGAGTTCCTCTGCCGGGGCCCTGGAGAGGGCCCCGGCATCTGCCAGGAACTGTGCTGCCGTCCGTTTGCCGATACCCTCAAGACCTGTGAGGCGGGCCGTTGCCTCCGCAGGGTCGAGAGCTGCAAGGTGTGAGAGGTAGCCTCGAAGCGTCTCCGTGTAGCGCCGTCGCCATCCCCTCGGTTCGCCCCCGGAAGAGAGCATCATCTCTGGATCGAGTCCTATCCCGCATACGTAATCCACAATCTCGCGCCGCTCCTGGCTTCCCCAGCCTAAAACAGCGATATCGGTGATGTGTATGTGATAGCCCCGCCCCCCGGAGAAGACGATCCGCATACGGTTGCGCGAAAACCCCAGTTCTTCGGTCAGCATCTCGATCAGTTTCAGTGTCTCCTCCTTGACCCGCGCAAGCATCATCGCGTAGGGACCGCGAACTATCTGGTCGGCATCGAGATCGAATATGAGGTCGGCACCGGCCCAGTGTTTCTCGCTCATCTTTGGTGCCGACGGTGTCTGGTAGTAGGCCGTCGAGTAGTATACGTGCGCGGGGACCAGGTTTTTAACGTAGGCGTCGAGTTCCTCGCGGTCGGTAAAAGCCATATGCCGCCGCATCCGGAGTTCTGGTGCGGCGTCAAAGAAGACAAAACCCCATTCGCGCTGCTCGAGGGAGGAGGGGGCGATGAGGTTGCACCTCCGGTAGTAGTCGGCGAACCTCTGTTTCACGAACTCGAGCGTCGCGGGTTTCATGGGAACGTCTTGATCATGTATGGCCCCACACGTTCATATCCCTGTTTCCTGTAGTAGGGCCGCACACCCACACCGCTCATAACCGCCAGACGGCGGTAACCGTTATCCCGCGCCTCCTCTTCCGCTCTTGAGAGGAGTTGCGCACCGTAACTGCGGTGCTGCCACTCCTCAGGGGACGCAGGGGCGCTTATCGGGACCAGGCTCCCGTAAACATGGAGTTCGCGCAGGAGTGCTGCGTCGGTGAGTTCTTCGCGGAACGGCTGCTGCGGAAACCGGAGCCTTGCAAACCCGATGAGGGTGTCTTTTGAGCCTGCCTGTATGAACCGTTCCTCCCCGCCGCATGCACGATAGACCAGGGTCGAGATAGCCGCCTCTTCCGGAGCCGGTGATCGCCCTGCCTCACGGCACCGGATGCACCGACATCGGCCTCCCTGCTCTCGGAGTCGCGCTCCTGCAAGCTGCCTGAAGTTGCTGTGCCTTGAACCCGCGGTGATCAACCTTGCCGGAATATCCCGCTGGATGCGCTGGAGCCGGACGTACTCCGGGAGGAGAGACTTTGCATAGGCGACGAGATCGATCAGCTCATCCTCTGTGTAGGGCTGGTATTCGCCGCGTTCCCAGAGTGCCTCTATCTCCGTGCCCGGCGTCACCAGTGTCGGGTATATCTTCAGGAAATCCGGTCTGAACCGCTCATCGGCGAAGAGGTCCTCAAACATCCGGCGATCGTCGTCCATGCTCGCCGCGGGGAGGTTCGGCATCACGTGGAACCCTACCTTCAACCCGGCATCGCGCAGGAGGCCGTTTGCCGCGACTGTGGCCGTGACGCTATGCCCGCGTCGGTTATAGTCCAGGATACGGTCGTCCAGGTGCTGGACGCCAAGTTCCACCTTTGTAACACCCATCGCGAGCATCCGGTTAATATGCTCTTTGAGGCACCAGTCCGGCCGCGTCTCAAAGGTTATCGCGACACACCGGACCCTTGCAGACTCGTTTGAGGCGGCGATTGTATCGAGATCGGGTCCTGCTGATGCCGTGCCCACCCGCGGATAATCGTTCATCGCCTGAACGGCCGCGCCGACAAACCACTCCTGGTAATCGATCGGTCGCGCGGTGATCGTCCCCCCCATCACGATCAGCTCCGCCTTCTCGATGTGGTGGCCGAGCGCCTCAAACTGCCCGAGACGTGCCTGCACCTGGGCGTAGGGGTCGAACCCGTGCTCTCTTGCCCGGAGTGCGGCAGGCTCCTCTCCTGTATAACTCTGCGGCGACCCGAACGGGTGCTCAGGCCCTCCAGGGCATGGGAGACACCTGCCGTGGGGGCAGGGGTGGGGGGAGGTCATCACCGCAACCGGGGCAACGCCCGATAGCGTCCGTGTGGGTTTCACCTGGAGGAGCGGCCGGAGCCGCTCCCGCTCATCGGGTGCGGCGGCGGCAAGGATCGCCGAGTTTCGGGGCATATCGATCCCGTACTCCCGGCAGAACTCCAGCTTGATCTTCTGGACGTCGGCAGGGCTGTGCCCGGTAGAAAGGATGCGGGAGATTATCTCCCGCTGTGTATCGGTATCGCTCATCGTTTAGTGTTCGGTTGCAATACGTTCGGACTGTGACTGAAAATCGGTTTGATACTGGATGTAGGGGTTGTGGTTGGCCCTGATGTGCTGGACAATCTCGTTTCCGAGAGTCAGGATGGCTTTCTTGTGTGTTACCTTGTTTTTGTGGATATGTACCGGGGATATGTGGAGAGCGTTATACTGGTCGGCCTGGATCTCTTCCCCCGTGACGGTCTCGTAGTACTTCTTGACTTGGACTAACAGCATATGCAGGTGGAGCAGCTCTTCCTTTTGCACGATTATCACCTTTCCTCGAAGAATACTACTGTCCACGGGTAGATATATTTTGTTGATGATCTTTTTATATGCTCAAGACGCACGGGGTCGGAGCCCTTATCGGGCTTGCAATCGGGGATGCCATGGGCGCGCCCCTTGAAGCCCTTCCTCCGCCCCGAATGACCGTAACGGAGATGGAGGGTGGCGGGATTCATGACGTCCTGCCGGGGCAGTACACCGACGACACCCTCCAGGCAGCGGCCCTGGCGCAGACCCTTCTTGCGTGCGGGGGTTTCGACCCCGATGACTTCGTCCGGCGACTGGTTTGGGTATATCACACTAATCCGGATTTCTTCGGGCCGACATCGCGTGCCGTCCTCGACCTGATCGAGAGTGGTATTCCAGCCGGGACTGCCGCAAGACTGGTCCACGAAGAGCGGGGGGGCAGCCGGAGTAACGGCTGCGTCATGCGCGGCATCCCGATCGGGATCTTTTATCCACCGGATGAAGTGCGGGAGGTGAGTCTTGCCGCCTCCCGCGTGACCCACTTTGATCCCGCGGCCGGCGAGGCTTCGGCGTTCGTCAACAGGATGGTCAGCGGGATGTGCCGGGGTGAGGAGGCTGCAACTTCCTTCGGCCGGGCGCTCAGAGCCTGCCGTGATCATGAACTCCTGGGGATGCTCGAGGATTATCGGGCATACCCGCCGGTGCCGTCGCTTGATGCTATAGTCTGCACCCACTGCGCTGTCAGGGTCTTCATGGATGCCAGGTCGTTTAAAGACGCGGTCATTGCGGCTATAAACCTGGGGGGTGACGCAGACACCGTTGGTGCGATCACAGGCGGGCTTGCCGGGGCGAGGTTCGGGCTTGAGGCCATCCCGTCATCGTGGCTTGCCAGACTTCGCGACCGCGACGAACTCCTCTCTCTCGCCTGGCGGCTTGTAGGGGTCAGCAGGCCATAGGAATTCCATCGGTGAAGCCTCCGTGGGCCCACCATAGCACAGAAACCCTGGTTAGAAGAGATTTGGGCCTGAAGCAGCAGTATCTCAGACCGGCCGCAGTTCCACGAGTTTGAGAGTCCAGCCCCGCTCGCATACATCGGGGGCGTTGCCAAGAACCTCATCGACGACGTACTTCCCTCCGTCGATGATGCCATCAGGGTGGCAGAGCCGGTAACCCCGACAGCCTGTTCGCGGACAGGCAAACTCGTAACTGATTTTTGAGTTCACGATCGCCATATCAGCGCTGATCAGCGCGACGACCGGCCCTTCCACGACGTCGACAGCGATCACCGCCTCGTGGTGGACGGGGCAGTCGTGCCGGGTGTTCGGGCGGACAGCAGCGATCCGATACTTCTTTTGTGGCTGAAGGTTGTGACAGATCTTGCGCACCTTGCAGCCATCGCACTCTGGAGGCAGAATGCCTTCATAGACGAAATCAAGTCCCGGTTTTGCGAGTGTTACCCCGATCAGGGTCACTTTTGCCTTCTCCTCTGCCATCACACACTCACTCCTGGTAGAGCATCCTCACCAGGTTCCGCGCAGACTCGCGCGTCAACCCCATATCCAGTATCGTGAACCGTTCCGGCCGGATCGTCCGCGCCGCAAGCAGTGCCTCCACGGCGGTCTCGTCATCCACCCCGATCTCCGCGGGGGTTGTCGGAGCGCCGATCTTTCGCAGTGAGTCGCGAATCCCTCTCCAGTCCCCGCCGTGGAGGTACATCGTGATGATCGCGCCAATACCGCACTTCTCACCGTGGAGCCCCTTTCCTGGCGCCAGACGCTCCAGCGCGTGGGAGAACTTGTGCTCGCCGCCGCTTGCGGGTCGGGACGAGCCTGCGATGCTCATGGCAACGCCTGAGGAAACCAGGGCTTTCGTTACGATCCAGGCACTCTCCTCGGAGTTCGGCTTGATGAGGTCTGCGTTATCAAATAGGATCTCGGCGGTCATGCGGGAGAGCGTCAGGGCATACTCCGATATGGGTTCGCCCCTGAGACGGTGGGAGAGTTCCCAGTCGAGGATCGCGGTATAGTTTGCGATGATGTCCGCACACCCGGATGCGAGCAACCGGTGTGGTGCTGATGCGATGACGGCGGTGTCGGCAACCACAGCGAGGGGAGGCTCAGCGGCGAGCGAGACGTTCCCCTCGGCGGTAGGAACCGATGCCCTTGACGAGGCTATCCCGTCGTGCGAGGCAGCGGTGGGGATGCTGATGAAGTGGCGGTCGGTGTTGTAGGATGCGATCTTTGCAGTGTCAATGATCCTTCCTCCACCAACGCCGATCACAAACGCGACCTCAGCCGCCGCTGCCTCGGCCTTTCTGATCGTCTCGAGAGGATCGCCATCTATCGCGATGAACGTCCTGACGTCATAGGACGCTGAAAGAAGAGACTCGACCCGCCTTCCGGCAACATCCCGCGTCCGCCCCCCCGATACGATGAGCACAGAGTCGCCGAGGGCAAGGTCTTCGCAGACGGCCGGGACCTGCTCGATGACGTCATGACCGATGAGGACGTCGCGCGGGAGCTGCATCCATTTGGACTTGTCGAAGACCTTTGTTCTGAGTAAGTTTATGCGGTCTGCGCTCATTTAGATCAACAATGATTAGGGAGTTCCTCTACAAATATTACATCGATCCTATACGCTATGGTGAAGCGTATACACTTGTCGATACCCTGACATACGCCCTGATCCTCATTGCAGCGGTTTATCTTCTTTACCGGGGGCTTCGTCGCTATGGGATTGCCATCGATGACGAACTGGTGCTTGCGACCCTGCCCTACGTTGTCTTTGGGGGTCTCCTGAGGGTCGTTGAGGACACCGGGATGATCACCTCCGATCTCCGGTTTCTCCTGATCACGCCATTGATCTTCTTTCTGATCGCTCTGATCGCAGGCGTTGCCCTCTTTGGAGGGAAGATCGCGGAGAACGCCGGCATTGTCAGCCGCTACAGCAAGGTCTACGCTGGTGTGGGGATTGCTGGTTCTTTCCTCTCTGGCGCGGCGCTTGTCTGGTTTGGCCTCACCGAGACGACGATCGCGCTCGGCGTCCTCGCCGCCATCCTG
>DAFR01000034.1:13270-24695 GCA_002497965.1 Methanomicrobiaceae archaeon UBA436
GCGTTCTCTATGTTCCTCCTGAAGTTCGCTGTGATCATACCTGCCGTGTATGTCCTGGAACTCTACCGCCGTGAGGGGGATACGGGGTTCTGGCACCTCATCCTGCTTGCCATGATAGTAGTCGGGATGGCGCCGGGGATACGCGATCTCACACGGATGGTGCTTTATGTCTGAGAACAGTCTTACCCGTGCCACAATCTTTGCGGCCGTCTTCTTTGCGGTATCGATCGCCATCGGCGTCGGTTTCGTTATCCTTAACCCGGGGTTCGGGGATGAGGTTCTATCGCTATTCAATGAGCAGGTGGTAGTTCAGATACTCTCTGATTCCCTGGCGGTCCTGGCGTTCAGGATCTTCTTGAACAACCTGAGCACATGCCTCCTCCTTTTCCTGGGGGGCGCATCTCTTGGCCTGGTCACGATGCTGATCATCTCGGTCAACGGGCTGTTGATAGGTGTGGTGACCGAACTTGTGAGATCTCAGCAGGGGGCGCTCTACGTCGTGGCGGCGCTCGTCCCGCACGGCATCTTCGAGATCCCCGCCGTCCTGATATCGGGGGGGCTCGGTTTTCTCCTTGCACGTGCGCTCATCGCTGAATGGCATGGTGCCGGGGATGCCGCTGCAGAAGCCCTCTCTCTTGCCCGCCTCTTTCTCCGGGTTGTCATCCCTCTTCTTGCGGTCGCTGCGGTTGTGGAGGCATTTATTACGCCTGCAATCCTAAGTATGATAACTTAATAGCGGCAGATCAAGAGTTTCGAGGTAGGAAAACGGATGGAAGAAGATACAGGTGCAATCCCCCGGAAAGAAGATTTTTCGAGCTGGTACAACGAGATCCTCTGGCGAGCCGAGATCATGGATGTCCGTTATCCGGTCAAGGGGCTGTATGTCTGGTACCCCTACGGTTTCGGTATCAGGAAACGTGCATACGCAATTCTCCGGGAGATCATGGACCGCGACCATGCTGAGACGATGTTTCCTCTTCTCATCCCGAAGACCGAGTTCATGAAGGAGGCCGAACATATCAAGGGGTTTGAGGATGAGGTTTACTGGGTCACCCACGGCGGCAGGACCGAACTCGACGTCCCGCTCGCTCTCCGTCCTACGAGCGAGACCGCCATCTATCCGATGTACTCACTCTGGATCCGGTCGCACACCGATCTGCCCTTAAAACTCTACCAGATCGTCAATACGTTCCGCTACGAGACAAAGCACACCCGCCCGCTCATCCGTCTCCGGGAGATCACATCGTTTAAGGAGGCGCACACCGTCCACGCAACAAGGGAGGAGGCGGAAGCGCAGGTTGAGGCCGCGATTCGCCTCTACCGTGAGTTCTATGAACGTTTGAGGGTGCCGGTGATAGTCTCCCGCCGCCCGGCATGGGACAGGTTCCCTGGCGCCGACTACACCGTCGCCCTCGATACCATCATGCCTGATGGCAAGACGCTCCAGATCGGGACGGTTCACATGCTTGGCGACCACTTCTCCCGCACATACGAGATCACCTACGAGGACGTTAACGGGGAGCAGCAGTATGCCTATCAGACCTGCTACGGCATATCAGAACGGTCTATTGCGGCCGTGATCAGCGTCCACGGCGACGATAAAGGGCTGGTGCTGCCGCCGGAGGTGGCGCCGATCGAGATGGTGATTGTACCGATCATCGTCGGGAAGAGGCGTGATGAGGTCATCTCGGCGGCCAGGGCGCTTGAACTGGAACTCCGGGATGCTGGCTACGCCGTTAAGGTTGACGACCGGGATATGCGGCCGGGGGCGAAGTACTACCACTGGGAGATGCGCGGCGTCCCGTTGCGGATCGAGATCGGGCCCAGAGACATCGATGCAAACACCGTTGTCGCCGTCACCCGCACCGGCAGGAAGACCACGCTCGACCGGCGTGGTGTTGCTGAAGGGATCCATTCGATCCTTGCAGAGTTTGGCGAGGAGATCTCAGAGGCTGCGCGGCGGGCAATGGCCGATCGGATCACCGCTGCAGCGACCCTCGAGGAGACCGCAGAAGCGTTGAAGACCGGGGTTGCAGTGGTTCAGTGGTGCGGGTCGCGCGAGTGTGCAGAAAAGATTGAGGCGGTGGTGGATGCAAGCATCATTGGCTCCGAGATCCACTCCGGCCTCATCACAGTCTCGGACGGTCCGTGTATCACCTGCGGCAGCAAAGGCACGTCTGCCCTGGTTGCCAGAACCTACTGATCAGCAGGATGGGCAGATATGGGACCTCCGGTAGTCGGGGGACACAAGGTCCCCTGATATAACCGCTTTACCACCCCGGAAGAATATCCTCCCGCACCTTTCACATCTCTTCGGGAGGAGTCGCTCCAGGCGACGCATTGGTACTTCCAGAGTGAACTGCATCTTCTCCGCTTCCAGGGGGTTGCACTGGCAGGCCTCCTCGTAGCGGGAGAGAATCTGCATGACCTGAAGGGGTGTTGCACCCTCCCCGCAGAACCGCTTGAAGACATAAAATTGGAAGACCATCCACCCGAGATCGGAGCGCTCAATAGTCTCCTCGTATTCACTGCATGTTCCATCGTCGTCATCGAGGGAATACCCGCAGAGGGGACAGTGCCCACCCACAAGTTCGTCCAGGAATACCTCTTCATGGCAGCCTGGACAGGTGGTGTGGGGGGTATGCATTCTGGAAGTCATGATTGAACTTGCCTCATTAGTTTTGCTCTTCCGAATACGGTTTTCGGAAGCGTTCCACGCGGGATGCGCGGTCTATACGGTTTTTCATGAGGTTTACTACGTATTGCGTCTGGTGTGTTCTTATACGTGTCGAATGGGGTATACGGGATCGGTTGAGACCACCAGGAGCCCATCAAACCAGTTTGCTCATGATTCGATGCCCTCGAATCATCCCTGTTGCGAACGTCTTTTGCGGCTGACCAGCCGCCCCCCTTCCCGGGAGGGCAGTGTGTGGCGATTGGCCCTGGGAAGCCGCGCCAGCAACACGAACGGACGATTCATCAAATCCGGGTACAGTCTGAAGTTATTGTTTTGATCACCGCTGGTTATGCATATTGGTGTGGCTGTATCATGCGTCGACCCTGTCTCAGATGAGAAGGTGTTCGTGCAGGATCTGCAGACCGATGCCGATAAGGATCACACCGCCGATGACCCCAGCGTTTCGCCCGGCAATCCGGCCAATAGACCTCCCTAGAACCACTCCGGCAGCAGAGAACGCGAATGTCACGATCCCGATGATGGCTGCGGGCCAGAGGATAGGGGTGTCCAGCATGGCGAACGAGACACCGACAGCAAGCGCATCGATGCTTGTCGCGACGGCAAGCAGCAGGATAGTGGCTGCACTCAAGTTTTCAAACTGCGCGTTCTCACCATCCCCTCGCACCGCCTCGAGGATCATCTTTCCGCCGATCAGCACAAGCAGGAGGAACGCAACCCCGGGGCCGTAGAATCCGATGACCCCTGCGACCGCTGTCCCGCCAAGCCAGCCGAGCACCGGCATACCTGCCTGGAACCCGCCGAAGAGTGCGCCTGCGATCAGGGGCCAGCGGTGCCCTCCCTCCCGCATACCCGCCCCACCACTGATCGAGACGGCAAACGCGTCCATAGCAAGCCCGATTGCGATGAGGATGGTTGCGGCTGTGTCCATCGCTTCCGTAGAGATCTGGTGGTATGCTGGATAAACGCTGTGTTACGACGATTGTTATAAGACGCTGGAGCGTCCTACGGTATGAGGAGATGATGGAGATGAGCAAGCAAACGATCGGCCTCATCCAGACAGCGGTAAGCGAAGACCCCGATCACAACCTCAAGCACGCCCTGGAGATGGCAGGCTCGGCGATCTCAAAGGGTGCGCGGATCATCTGCCTTCCGGAACTCTATCGTGCCCCTTACTTCCCTCAGTATGAGGATGCGGACGCCTCGGCCTACGCCGAGACGATCCCCGGCGCTTCGACAGAGGCGTTCTCGGCACTTGCCCGGGAGCATGGTGCGGTCTTCATTCTGCCCATCTACGAACGGGCCGCGTCCGGTGAACACTACAACTCCGCGGTGGTGGTCGATGCTGACGGTCGGGTGCTCTTCCCTGCCTACCAGAAGGTGCACATCCATCAGGACCCGCCCATCTACGACAAAAGATACTTCCACGCCGGCGACCGCTACAGGCTCTATGACACCCGCTATGGCCGTATAGCCGTGCTCATCTCCTATGATCAGTGGTTCCCCGAGGCTGCAAGGGCGGTTGCGCTGCGGGGCGCCGAGATGATCTTCTACCCCTCCGCAATCGGCTGGATCTCCGGTGAGAGATCTCCCGGCAGCGACTGGCGTGAGGCGTGGGAAACCGTCCAGCGCGGTCACGCGATAGCAAACGGTCTTCACATCGCCGCTGTAAACCGGGTGGGCGAGGATGGGTGTATCCGGTTCTTCGGGAGTTCGTTCATCGCAGATGCGTTTGGAAACGTCATTGCCCGCGCGAGCGAGGCCAATGAGGAGGTCCTCATCGCAGAGGTTGACCCCTCGATTAATGAGGCTGCCCGGGAAAGATGGAATTTATTCCAAAACCGGAGGCCGGAGACCTACAGGGCGCTCATCCGGAAGTTCCCGCCGGGCAAGACGCCGCAGGCACTGGGTTACCGGATGCCTGCAGAGTGGGAGCCGCACGATGCTGTCTGGCTCGCCTGGCCTTATGACCGGGAGATGCTCCCCGACCTTGCCGCGGTGGAGTGGAACTATGTTGAGATCATTGCAGCGCTCCGCCGCTCGGAGACTGTCAACCTCCTTGTAACCGGGGAGCAGATGCGTACCCGTGTTGGGGGGATACTCCTTGAGGGCGGCATCGATGCGTCCGGTGTGCGGGTCCACATACTCGATTATGCCGATGTCTGGCTCCGCGATTACGGGCCGATGTTTGTGGTCAACCGCAGGACAGAGAGCCTTGCGATGGTGCACTGGAACTTCAATGCCTGGGGAGAGAAGTATCCTGACCTCAAGAAGGATTCAGAAGTCCCGCTCATGATGAACCGTGACCTGAACCTCCCGATATTCACCCCCGGTATCGTTCTCGAAGGGTCTTCGGTCGAGGTTAACGGCGCCGGGACGGCGATCGTGACGGAGTCGTGCCTCATGAACCCGAACAGGAACCCACGGAGCGCACGTGAGGATATCGAGGCCTATCTGGAGGCATACCTCGGTGTCAGCCATGTCATATGGCTGAAAGAGGGGATCGCTGGCGACGAAACCGGTGGTCATGTCGATAACATCGCGCGGTTCGTGAACCCGACAACCGTCCTCTGTGTCATCGAAGACGACAGGGATGACGAGAACTACGCTCCGCTGATGGAGAACTACGAGATCCTGCGGTCGTCAACCGACCAGGACGGGAAACCCTTAACGGTAATCCCCCTCCCGACACCAGGCAGGGTCGGCGGTGAAGTACGATTGCCGGCCAGTTACGCGAACTTCTACATAGGAAACACCGTTGTGCTTGTGCCGACCTTCAAACACCCCAACGACGCTCCAGCCCTGGCACGGATTCGGCAGGCTTTCCCGGGCAGGAAGGTCATCGGGATAGACTGCACGGCACTGGTCGAGGGGATGGGCGGAGTTCACTGTATAACTCTCCAGCAGCCATCAATTTCGTCCGGTGTCACCGGCCAGAGGGCAGGAAGCCCCTCCCGAAAGAAGTAAGCGGGTCATGGGATATTGAAGTTATAAGTCGCGGAAAGAATTGGCTTTGAGGGCAGTTTGCCGGAAAAGCCGGCGGGGGTGTAAAATGACCCCCCTCACCTCCAGCCCTCGACCAACCTCCGGACGCGCCCGCGCCGCTCTTCAAGCCCGCTCGGCGGTACACTGAAACCCTCCTCGTAGAGGGGCCGCTCAATCGAATAGAACGTCCCGATCGCGATAGGCGCATCCCGGTTGTAGTCCCATTCCCTGATCTTTTGAAGAGCGCTCTCGAACCGACCGGTATCGAGATCGCCATCCTGCATCTCGTAGACATGGGCGTCATAGTAGTCGGTCAGGTTGGAGTAGGTTGCACAGATCTGGAGGAGATCGACGAAAGAGAATCCGCGGTGCATTATCGCCTCTTTGAAGATATCTTTGAGGTGCCGGGTCTTCCGGGTGTAGCCCCGTGCGATGTGGGTGGCCCCGGCGGCGAGCATCACCTCGAGCGGGTTCATTGGCTGCTCCGCCACCCCCCACGGCGTCGAACGCCCCCGGAACCCGGTGGGCGACGTCGGGGTGTACTGTCCGGCCGTCAGACCGTAGACCCGGTTGTCGTGGACGATCACGGTTATATCGGTGTTCCGCTTGGCCGCAAAGATGAGGTGGTCAAGTCCCTCGGCGTAGATGTCACCGTCACCGACGTGACAGATTACCCGCAGGTCACGGTTTGCCAGGCGTATCCCGGTGGCTGCCGGGATTGAACGGCCGTGGATGGTGTAGAGGCTGTTGACGTTCAGGTAATCCATCAGTTTCCCGTGGCACCCGATACCGCCAAGGAGGACGAACTTCTCGATGGGTATACCCTCCTCCTCCGAGATTTCTGCGATGGCCGATCTCATCATGTGCTGGATCGAGAAGTTACCGCAACCAGGACACCAGGTGTTCTGCACCGGAGTTATAAGTCCAGCGGCAGACCGGTCCGGGGTCATACAAACACCTCTTCGAGCCTTGCAGTGAGTTCATCGACCGCAAACGGTCGACCATCGTACTTCAGGATGGATCTGCCTGGATCGAATCCATGCTCCCTGAGAAGACGGGCGACCTGACCCGTGGCATTGTTCTCGACACAGACCACCTCTCCCGCGCCGGCCATCGCCTTGCTCCAGGCCTCAACCGGGAACGGGGCAAGCACAACAGGCTGAACAACCCGCGCGTCGACCCCGGCGGCGGCCTCGATACACACCCATTTCTGCGATCCCCAGCATATGATGGTCCTCGCCGCGTCAGGTGCACCGTAGGTCTTCACGGTCTGGTAGCCCCCAAGTTCCGCTTTCAGGCTCCCGGCTTTCCTGAGCAGTTTCTCCTGCAGTGCACGGATCTCCTCTGCTTTCTCGGTTGTAAACCCCCTCTCGTCATGGGCGTAGCTGTTTGCCTTGACCGTCACTCCTTCCATTCCCGGGAAGGCAAGCGGGGATACTCCATCCTCAGTCCGGCGGTAACGCCGGTATTCTCCCTCTCCATCCTCGAGCAGCGGTTCGTGGTCCCGCGGCGGAGTTGACGCATCGAGATCGAAGGAGCAGGCACCTTCAGCGAGTGTCTTATCCATCAGGATGATCGCCGGGACCTGGTAGCGCCAGGAGAGCATCAGCGCGGTCGCTGACCAGGCGCAGGCCTCATGCGGATCCCCCGGGGCGACGACGAGCCTTGGAAACTCTCCCTGGCCGGCGTTCAGGGCGAAGTGGAGGTCGCTCTGCGCGGTGTATGTAGGAACACCGGTGCTCGGGCCGGGCCGCTGCGACAGCACTATCGTCACCGGCATCTCCGACATCCCGGCAAACGAAAGCCCTTCGGTCATCAGGCAGAACCCTCCACCGGAGGTTCCGACCGCTGCTCTTTCCCCTGCGTAGGCAAGCCCGAGAGCCATCAGGATGACGCTTATCTCGTTTTCCGGGTGGATCACCCTGATCCCGAGATCTTCGGCGCGGCCGGCCAGAAAATGGAGAACCCCCGATGAGGGTGTCATGGGGTAGGCGACGTAGGTATCAAGCCCGCCGTAGACCAGTCCGAGCCCGGCGGCCTCGTTACCCGTCAGGACAGGGAGTGCCGGGGCATCCAGCTGTTTTACGGAAAAGACGCTCTCCACCGCGCTGTAGCCCCGTGCAGCAACCCGGAGGTTTGAATCCAGGTGTTTTTCCGGGACGGCTGCGCGGAGGACATCTTCGAGTATCTCCCGGTCGATCCCTGCAACACGGGCAAACGCTCCGAGCATCGCGGAGTTTCTGGTTATCGGGGGTGCTTTCTCTTCCGCAATGATATCATCAAGGGGGAGGCCGTAGCCCGTCCCCTCTCTCACCTGCGAGGAGTCGTAGATGACCGTTGTCTTCCCGTCGATCCGCTCCTTATGGGTCTCAATGGTTTTACGGTCAAGGGCCAGCAGAACGTCGACCCTGGTGCGGTGCGCCCCGATTGGCCTGTCCGCGGCGCGAATGATTGCAAAGTTGTGCCCGCCCCGGATGAGCGAGGGGTAATCGAAGTACATGTAGACGCGGTAACCGAGGCTGGAGAAGAGACCTGCTATGGAGAGGCCTGCCGTGTTGATACCCTCGCCAGCCTTTCCACCGATTAGTAACGAGTATTCTTGCATGGTGTTCAGACCTCGCATAAGTCCGCTCATGGATAAATAGGTTCCTGCAGGCGTCGGGAGACGGTGTCTGAGACGGGGTGGCAAAAATACCGCAGGCCGTACAGTACCGCAAAAAAACTACATGATGCCCACAAGGCCACATGCATACCAGATGAAAATATCTAGAGGGCCATTTTCATACCCTCACGATCGGGGACGCCGTCTCATCGAAGGGGTTGCTCCGCATCGCAAGTGAGAAGAGATAAGGATAGTTGCGCTGGAGGTACTCCATGTAAGCGAGCCATTCCCCGGTCAGGCGATCGTAAACCCTGTCCACATCCCCGGCGAGGTGCCCCACGTCGCTTGCCGGGAGAGCGGCAAAGTCCCCCCGGCGCTCAAGTTCTTCGGTAAGGTGAAAGACCGCCCGGAGGAGTTCTGTGAACGACTCGTGCTCAAGCAGCACAGGGTTCTCCAGCAATCGGAGGAGAAAACCACGTTTCTCTGTCAGGTAGCGGCAGAGTTCCTGCAGGTCTGCTGCATCTATGTTGAGCCTGGAGTGACGCCTCCGGGTACGTTCGCGAACTGTGGAGAACTTCTCCGGTGTCCAGGCGTCTGTCACGATGAGGTCCTGCCGGATCTCCGGAAGGGCCGGATCGCGGTCAGAAAGGAACGCCAGGAGGCCGGTACCCACCTCCGAGAAGAAGGTGCCGATGACCATGTTCAATTTTTCCAGCCGCTTGCGCTTCTCCCTGACGCTCAGGAGGTGGTTCAGGATCAGGGTGACCAGGAGAACATTTATCGGCAGAAACCCCAGGGCGTTGAAGATGTAGTGGTAGGTGTTCTCCGGGTCGCCGAGCAGGAGGTACTTCACGGTATAGACGATGATGGATGAAAGAACAAGAGCAATCCCCAGCCGCACCTCCCAGGTCCGGATGTTTATGCTGCGCATATTATGCCATCGATCTTTTACGCAGAAAAAGTGTTGGCCGGCCCCCTCAATGCCTCACAGGGGGTATGGCAGAGTTCATCCCCGGCAGGGTGGAGATCTCCGATCACGAATCCAGGATTGCCTCGGCAGCATCGCGATAGGCGTTCATCACGTAGGGGATACCGGAGACCGCTTCTGCCTCCTCGGTCAGGGCCATCAGATCGTTGCGGGAGATCGTCTTAAGGCTGAAGTTTCTGGACCCGGCCATGATCTGCTGGAGCCCCGTCCTGAACTTCTGGGTGTAGGTGTAGATCCCAAGCGCTCCAAGCGGAACCTCGTCGATCCGGTCGGGATACTTCTCTCTGAGCTCCTCGTAACAGACGAAGATCTCACCGACGCTGTTGCCATACTTCGAGACCGATCTCGGGAGTTCACCGGCTGCGAGCCACTTCTGGATGTTCTTCCCGACCATACCTGGGATCATGAGGGCACGGCCCATGCAGACAGCCCTGACGTAGGGACTGCCCATGGCGATCGCTTTGAAGACGTTTGCTTCATCCGAGAACCCCCCGGCAATGGCGATATCAGGAACACGGATACCGCGTTCTCTCAGCCGCCCGGCGAACCGATAGGCGAGTGCCTCGATATAGAACGTCGGGATTCCCCATTCGTTCATCATAGGCCAGGGACTCATTCCCGTGCCGCCGGGCGCGCCATCGATGGTGAGGAGGTCGATCTTTGCTTCAGCACTGTAGCGCAGCGCCATCGCAAGTTCGACAGCCGAATAGGCGCCGGTCTTCAGGGTTACCCGCTTGAATCCGATATCGCGGAGGCGGTCGACCTCCTCGAGGAATCCCTCCCTGTTGATGAAGCCAAGACGTGAATGGCGTTCGAACTCCTTTATGGCGCCGTCCCTGAAGGCTGCCTGGACGTCTGGCAGTGTAGGGTCAGGGAGGACAATGTAGCCGCGACTTTTGAGTTGCAGCGCCCTTTCGAGACTGTTGACCTTGATCTCTCCGCCAATGCACTTTGCGCCCTGCCCCCATTTCAGTTCGATCGTCTCCAGGTTGTGTTTCGACGAGACGTACTCCGCGGTTCCAAGCCTTGTGTCCTCGACGTTTAACTGCACCAGGAGTTCGCCGTATTTGTCGTGGAACTTCCGGTAGGTCTCGATACGCCGGTCCATCTCGGGCGACCTGCTGATCTTGCCGTTGTGATCGAGTTCCAGTCGGGGGTCAACACCGCAGACATTCTCACCACAGACCAGGGTTATGCCCGCTATGGCAGCGCCAATGGCAAAGTGCTCCCAGTTCGCCCGGGCGATCTCGGTTGATCCGAGCGCCCCCGTAAAGATCGGAACCCGCATAGGGACCTTTATGTCCCAGCCGTACTCCGTTCGGGTATCGACATCCTGAAAGACGGCGGTGTCGGGGTTGGCCTCGACGCCTTCCGGCAACCCCTTTGCACCCCGGGCATAGCCCTGGATGTTCAGGTGTGAGTAGTCGACCGGGTAATTCTTCTCCGCGCCGGCAGTGATCTCGCCGAATGGACCCGGATAGAGTACTTCTCTGCCCCGGAATGATGAGAGCCAGATCTCACAGGCCCCCTTGCACCCATCTACACACCTGGTGCAGAGGCCCGACATCGGTACAACATCGCGGGAGCGATTGGTCGTTCCTGTTGCCTCGTTGGCGTTTGGTCTTCGTAGATTCATCGGTTGCACCTTCGCTGATGTGGATAGGAGTTTCCTTCCTGCGCTTAAAAACATATCTACTGGTGTGGGGGAACGGCAGCATCCCCTCAAGATGTTTACAAGGCCATAGCGGGACGCGGCGAAAAGGTGAAATACATTGATACCCACTCATGGCATATGAACTTCAGGTTGCTACCCCTACTGGTTGCGCTCCTGCTCGTCTTCTCATTCAGCGCAGGATGCACAGGCTCTGAAGAGTCAAACGGCCCGACCCCGACTGAAACCGCTCAGGCAACAGCCGCGCCCACGGGAACACCGCCATCATTGATCCCTGAACCGACACAGACCCTGCCGCCCGGAAAAGAGGTTACATTCGATGTCTCGGAAGGCCTGACTCCAACGATAACAGACGATCTGCGGATCGTCTTCAGCGGCGGTAAAGGCCAGGATTTTGTGAAGAGTATCGACGTTGTCGTGATCAAGTCAACCGGAGAGGTTGTCACCGGTTCGATGAAGCCAATCAAGGGCGATGAACTCATC